>NZ_JACASJ010000030.1:0-46444 GCF_013391025.1 Enterobacter sp. SECR19-1250
ACACAACCCGCTACGGGGGAGACTTACCCGAAATCTGATTTATTCAACAAAGCCCCATATCGCTGATAATCAAATGCACCGGGAAGCTGTAGCCGCTGAGCAACGCCAGCGGATCGTCCGCCGTGGGGCCCACCACCGCCACGCGGGGTTTGCCGCCGAGAGGCAAAATGCCGTTATTCTCCAGCAGCGTCAGCGAACGGGTCGCCACCTCACGTGCAACCTGCCGGGTAGTCTCATTTTGCAAATCAATGCCGCTTTCATCGGCATACGGGTTTTCAAACAGGCCGAGACGGAATTTTTCGGTCAGCACGCGTCCTACAATCTCGTCCACTTTCGCCATGGAGATCAGACCACGCTCGACGGCCTCGGCCAGATGGCGGGCGCAGTCATCTTTCGGCAGCTCAACATCAAGCCCGGCATTAAAGGCCAGCGCGGCGGATTCGGTCGCATCATGCGAGACCCCGTGATGCTGATGTAGCAGGCTGACGCCGCCATAGTCCGCCACAACGATCCCGTCAAAGCCCCACTGTTCGCGCAGGACGGTGGTCAGCAGGAAGTGGTCACTGTGCCCCGGCTGATTGTCGATATCGTGGTAGGCAGGCATCACCGACCCGGCATTGGCCAGCTTCACCGCCATTTCAAACGGCAGCAGGAAGGTATCATTCAGTTCGCTAAAGCCCAGATGAACCGGGGCATGGTTGCGCGCTCCCTCGCTGAACGAGTGGCCCACATAGTGCTTAAGCGTGGCCAGCAGATCGCGTTTATCGCCCTGCAGCCCTTTAACGTAGGCCGTGGCCATCACGCCCACCAGCCAGGGATCTTCGCCAAAGGTCTCTTCCGTGCGCCCCCAGCGCACATCGCGGGAGACATCCAGCACCGGGGCCAGCCCCTGCTGGCAGCCCACGGACCGCGCCTCTTTGCCTATCTGCTCGGCTGCCCGCTGCACCAGCGCCGGATCCCAGGTTGAACCGTAGTTGAGCGATGACGGGAACAGCGTGGCCGCTTTGCACAACAACCCCACCAGACACTCCTCATGGAACAGCGCCGGAATGCCGAGCCGCGTCTCTTCCATCATCATGCGCTGCAGACGGTTGGCGGCGCGCACGCCGGTTTGCGCATCAACGATATGGGTACCCAGCGGACGGGTGATCTGCCCGACGCCCAGCTTAAGCCGTTCGCTGAGCGAGGCCTGTTCACTCACCCCCGCGAATTCGTCACTCAAGTCGCTGCGTTCACGGTGGTTGCCGTTTTCATCGAGGATCAGCCAGTACGCGTGCATCTGGGCGAACTTCTCTTCCGGGGTCATGCGTGCCAGCAAGTCGGCGACGCGCTCGTGCACGGGACGTCCCGCGTCCTTATAGATTGCAGTCATGTTTTACTCCTGTAGGGCGGAAGGGGCAGCCGGGCTGAGTTGCCCTGCTTCTGGCCGCACGTCGCGCTTGCTGGCCAGTTCGCGGGCGATGGTATCCACCAGCCGACTGTTGAGTTTGTAGATGGCAAGTAGCGCGACCATGCAGAGGAACAGCACGCACGGAATGAGGGTAAACAGTGCGTTAATGGTCGTGAGTACGTGCGGCGTCTGGGTTGCCTGGCCTGGCGCGTAATCCACCATCCCGAGCACCCAACCCACCACTGCCCCACCCAACGCCAGACCAAATTTGATGGCGAACAGCGCGGTGGAGAAGACCAGACCATCGAGCCGGCGACCGCTGCGGTGCTCTTCATAGTCGACCACATCGGAGAACATGGTCCACTGCAGCGGCGTGGTCAGGTTCTGGATGAAGCTAAAGACAATATTGAGGCCGAAAATCAGCCAGACCTGTGAAGGCGGCAGGAAGAAGATCAGCGCCCCAAAAATCACGAAGGAAATAATGGTCCACTGATAAGCGCGAACGCGGTCAAATTTCCCCAGCAGCCGTTCGGATAATAATGCGCCACTTAAGGAGGCCACCATCCCGGAGACGATAAAGGCAAACACCAGTTCCGGGCGCAACAGCACATAATTCACGTAATACATCGTGGCAGAGCCGCGCGTCACGACCGCCGTTAACAGCAAAATATTAAACAGGAACACAATTCGCCACTGGCTGTTCCCGGCCAGCAGTTTTAAATCGGTGAGCATGGAGCCAGAAGTATCATTCCGCGGAGAATAGCGCTCGCGGGTCATCAGGAAGCAGCAGAAGAATAAAATAATCCCCAGTAATCCCATCAGGCTCATGGCATAGAAATAGCCTTTCTGTACGTTGCCCTGTCCAAGATGCGAAACCAACGGCAAAGCGATAACCGTCACAATCAACCCGCCGATAAACGACAGGCCAAAGCGCCACGACTGCAGCGAATGGCGCTCACGCGGATCCAGCGTCAGCGCGCCCGGCATGGCGCAGTAAGGGACGTTAATGGCGGAATAGATGAGGCTTAAAATCCCGTAGGTCACACAGGCATAGACGATTTTCGCCGTGGGCCCGACGTCGGGAACGTAGAACGTAATGAGGCAGCTTACGCCAAACGGAATGGCAAACCACAGCAGCCAAGGACGGAAACGACCGTGACGCGTTTGGGTGCGATCCACCAGCGCGCCGATACAGGGATCAATAAAGGCATCGACCACGCGCACCACTAAAAACATGGTGCCCATAATGGCCGCAGGTAAACCGAAAACGTCTGTATAGAAATAAGCAAGAAATAACGTCGCTGTTTGCCAGACCAGCGCACTGGCCATATCACCTAAGCCATAACCTATTTTATCTTTGGTACGCAGTACAGAGGAGATTGTCATTTGTTATTTGCCTTTTTATCAGGTTAAAACGTATTTCAACCAGTTGCGCAAAATCGTGTTGATTTGCGCGGTAAGGCTCAAGTATTAGCAACCCTTTGTGTGCTAACAATTGTCTAAATTAACAGACAAATTATGATATTTGGTTTTTTAATTTATTTGTGATGGGGAGCAAATATAAGCGGAAATAAAAAAGGCGAGGATTATTTCCCTCGCCTTTTCAGATACGGAAGACGTTACTTGTTCAGTTCAGCCAGGCTCAGCCAGGTTTGCACCACGGTGTCCGGGTTGAGGGAAAGACTGTCGATCCCCTCTTCCATCAGCCAGGCCGCGAAGTCTTCATGGTCAGAAGGGCCCTGGCCACAAATCCCGACGTATTTACCCTGTTTCTTCGCCGCACGGATGGACATCGACAGCAGGGCTTTCACCGCCTCGTTGCGTTCGTCGAACAGCTCAGAGACCACGCCGGAGTCACGGTCCAGACCCAGCGTCAGCTGCGTCATGTCGTTCGAACCGATAGAGAAGCCGTCGAAGTGCTCCAGGAACTGCTCTGCCAGCAGGGCGTTGGACGGGATCTCACACATCATGATGATCTTCAGCCCATTTTCGCCGCGCTTCAGCCCCTGACGCGCCAGCTCGTCCACCACCGCTTTCGCCTGGTCCACGGTACGTACGAACGGGATCATGATCTCAACGTTAGTCAGCCCCATGTCGTTGCGCACGCGTTTTACCGCTTCACATTCCAGCGCGAAGCAGTCGCGGAAGCTGTCGGAGACATAACGTCCGGCCCCACGGAAGCCCAGCATCGGGTTCTCTTCTTCCGGCTCGTAACGCTCGCCGCCCACCAGGTTGGCGTATTCGTTAGACTTAAAGTCCGACAGACGCACGATCACGCGCTTCGGATAAAACGCCGCACCGAGCGTCGCGATCCCTTCGGTCAGACGGCCAACATAAAACTCTTTCGGCGAGTCGTAGCCTTTCATCATCTCGCGGATTTCGTTCTGCAGCTTTGCGTCCTGGTCGTCAAACTCCAGCAGCGCGCGCGGGTGAACGCCAATCATACGGTTGATGATAAATTCCAGACGCGCCAGGCCCACGCCTTCGTTCGGCAGGCAGGCGAAGTCAAACGCGCGGTCCGGGTTACCGACGTTCATCATGATCTTCAGCGGCAGGTCCGGCATGGTATCGACGCTGGAGCTTTTCACGCTGAAGTCAAGGATGTCAGCATACACGTAGCCGGTATCCCCTTCGGCACAGGAGACGGTCACGTTCTGTCCGTCCTTCATGCGTTCGGTTGCGTCACCGCAGCCGACAACCGCCGGGATCCCCAGCTCGCGGGCGATGATCGCCGCGTGACAGGTACGGCCACCGCGGTTGGTGACGATAGCCGCGGCTTTCTTCATGATCGGTTCCCAGTCCGGGTCGGTCATGTCGGTTACCAGCACGTCGCCCGGTTCAATACGGTTCATCTCGCTGATATCGTGGATCACTTTCACCGGACCGGCACCAATGCGGTGACCAATCGCGCGACCTTCCGCCACGATTTTGCCCTGCGCGTGGAGGGTATAACGCTCCATCACCTGGCCGCGGGAGCGAACCGTTTCCGGGCGCGCCTGGACGATGAACAGCTTGCCGGTGTGACCATCTTTGGCCCATTCGATGTCCATCGGACGGCCGTAGTGTTTTTCAATCTGCACCGCCTGCTTCGCCAGCTCCTGCACTTCGGCGTCGGTCAGGGAGAAGCGGTCGCGCAGCTCCTGCGGTACATCTTCAATCTTCACCTGCTTGCCATGCTCCTGGGTCGGGGCATAGATCATGCGGATTTTTTTCGAGCCCATGGTGCGACGAACCACCGCCGGACGGTTGGCGGCAAGCGTCGGTTTGTGGACGTAGAATTCGTCAGGGTTCACGGCACCCTGCACCACCATCTCACCCAGACCCCACGCGGAGGTGATGAATACCACCTGGTCGAAGCCGGACTCGGTATCAATGGAGAACATCACGCCGGAAGAGCCCACGTCGGAACGCACCATACGCTGTACGCCCGCAGAGAGCGCGACGCCGCGATGGTCATAGCCCTGATGCACGCGATAGGAGATAGCGCGATCGTTAAACAGGGAGGCGAACACGTGTTTCACCGCCACCAGCACCGCGTCATACCCCTGAACGTTCAGGAAGGTTTCCTGTTGTCCGGCGAACGAGGCATCCGGCATGTCTTCTGCGGTTGCCGAGGAGCGCACGGCGAAAGAGGCCTGCGCATCATCAGCGGAGAGCTGGTTGTACGCATCGTGAATGGCTTTTTCCAGTTCCGGCTGGAAAGGTGTGTCGATAATCCACTGGCGGATCTGCGCCCCGGCTTTAGCAAGCTCGGTAACGTCATCAATATCCGTTTTATCCAGCAGGTCGTAAATGCGCTGGTTTACACCGCTCTGGTCTAAAAACAGGTTAAACGCATCGGCGGTCGTGGCAAACCCGTTTGGTACGGAGACACCCATACCGGACAGATTTGTAATCATTTCACCCAGGGAGGCATTTTTGCCCCCAACTCTGTCTACATCATTCATGCCGAGTTGGTTATACCAAAGCACCAGCGGTGACGAGCCATTGTTGGACATCGAAACAATCCTTTTGTGATATTTGATCGGAGTAAGAAACACCTGTCTACGTATTTATACTGGCATATTTATTTACGCTAAAAAAACGGTGAATCGTGTAAGCAATTTAAATTTTCAACTTTTCGGATACTTTCCCTCCACCGGATAAGCCGATGATTCCTATATATTCAGCCAAAAACCACAAAAATGGCGTCGCTATTTGAAAAATGAAATCCACTTTTCAGGAAAATCAAAAACACCATTTCATTTTAAATTCAGATAACTTCTTTGCTGTGCAATTAACTTTTTTAATTTATGCTTTCAGACAATTAGGTCCGATATTCAGGGTGGATAAAATGGATAATGCTGTCGATCGCCACGTTTTTTATATTTCTGATGGTACGGCGATTACCGCCGAGGTGCTGGGGCATGCGGTGATGTCACAGTTCCCCGTTTCGATTAACAGCATCACGCTGCCGTTTGTGGAAAATGAGAGCCGCGCGCGGGCGGTCAAGGACCAGATTGATGCCATTTACCAGCAGACGGGCGTACGCCCGCTGGTGTTCTACTCCATCGTGATCCCGGAAATTCGCAACATCATTCTGCAAAGCGAAGGCTTTTGTCAGGATATCGTGCAGGCGCTGGTGGCCCCGCTGCAGAGCGAGCTGAAGCTCGACCCGACCCCCATCGCCCACCGAACCCACGGGCTGAACCCTGGCAACCTGACCAAATACGATGCGCGTATCGCCGCCATTGACTACACCCTGGCGCATGACGACGGCATCTCGCTGCGAAACCTCGACCAGGCGCAGGTCATTTTGCTGGGCGTCTCGCGCTGCGGCAAAACCCCTACCAGCCTCTACCTGGCGATGCAGTTTGGTATTCGTGCCGCCAACTACCCGTTCATTGCCGATGATATGGACAATCTGGTGCTGCCTGCCGCCCTGAAGCCGCTGCAGCACAAGCTGTTCGGGCTGACCATTAATCCGGAGCGCCTTGCCGCCATCCGCGAAGAGCGCCGCGAGAACAGCCGCTACGCCTCCATGCGCCAGTGTCGAATGGAGGTCTCCGAAGTGGAAGCGCTGTACCGCAAAAACCAGATCCCTTGGCTGAACAGCACCAACTATTCGGTCGAAGAGATCGCCACCAAAATTCTCGACATCATGGGTCTTAATCGCCGCATGTACTAATATGCTAGTACATTAACTCAGATTCAGGTATCATCCACCACATCCTCGGGGCGGAGCCGCCCCGAACTTGAAATCAGCAGGGATTGGTTTAAGGTGATGCCCATCACTTCCCGGTAGTCTGCCGATGAAGCAAAAAATTTCTGAGACATTCCATGAATAAAACCGACGAACTCCGCACAGCGCGCATTGACAGCCTGGTTACACCGGCTGAACTGGCACAGCGGCATCCACTTTCCGCAGGCGTTGCGGAGCATGTTACGGCCTCGCGCCGACGCATTGAAAAAATTCTTAATGGTGAAGACAAACGTCTTCTGGTGGTAATTGGCCCCTGCTCGATCCATGACCTGGACGCGGCGATGGATTATGCAAAACGGCTACAGGGGCTGCGGGAACAACACCAGCATCGCCTTGAGATCGTGATGCGGACCTACTTTGAAAAACCCCGTACCGTGGTGGGCTGGAAAGGATTAATTTCAGACCCCGATCTCAACGGCAGCTATCGCGTTAACCATGGGATTGAGCTGGCACGTAAGCTGCTTTTGCAGGTGAACGAGCTGGGCGTTCCCACGGCCACCGAGTTTCTCGATATGGTGACCGGCCAGTTTATCGCCGATCTGATCAGCTGGGGCGCGATTGGCGCGCGGACCACCGAGAGCCAGATCCACCGTGAAATGGCCTCTGCCCTCTCCTGCCCGGTCGGGTTTAAAAACGGAACCGATGGCAACACCCGGATTGCGGTCGATGCGATCCGCGCTGCGCGTGCCAGCCACATGTTCCTCTCGCCGGATAAGAGCGGCCAGATGACCATCTACCAGACCAGCGGTAACCCGTACGGGCATATCATTATGCGCGGCGGCAAGAAACCGAACTATCACGCCGGGGATATCGCCGCGGCCTGTGAAACGCTGGCCGAGTTCGATCTGCCGGAACATCTGGTGGTGGACTTCAGCCACGGTAACTGTCAGAAACAGCACCGTCGCCAGCTGGATGTCTGCGATGAGATCTGCCAGCAGATCCGCAGCGGTTCAAGCGCCATTGCGGGCATTATGGCCGAAAGCTTTATCCGCGAAGGCACGCAGAAAATCGTGTCGGGTCAGCCGCTGGTTTACGGCCAGTCGATCACCGACCCGTGCCTGAGCTGGGAAGACAGCGAACTGCTGCTGGAGAAACTGGCGTCTGCGGTAGATTCGCGCTTCTGATCTTATTGTCGGGTGGCGCTGCGCTTACCCGGCCTACGATCCGTGCCCTTCTCCCTCTCCCTGTGGGAGAGGGTCGGGGTGAGGGCATCTGACCGCACTTCACCCACAAATTTGATCCTCTCACCCTTTTTTCACAAAAACGCTTGCCGCGAATTTGCAGTTTATTGATAATGATTATCATTGTTACATTGATTGTTATTTATAAACATTATGTCACGTACGGATAACACTGCGGCAACGCCGCCAAAAACAGACACAGCATCCGCCCCCGCCGAGCGTCGCATTGACAGCAAAACCCTGCTGGGCGATGAGGGACGGGTCATTATCGAGCATGACGGTCAACGCTACCTGCTGCGCCAGACCCATGCCGGAAAATTGATCCTCACAAAATAAACAACACAAAAACTCCGCCAGCCACCCAGGTGAACCCCAGGCAGCCAGCGCTTTCAATTCTTAATGGAGAGTTGCTATGCCACACCTGCCTTCCGCGCCTTTACGTCCGTCACTTCTGGCGCTAGCGATTGTCAGCACCCTGCCGGGCGTCGCGTTTGCTACCACAGATGAAATGACCGTGACCGCCACGGGTAACGCCCGTAGCGCCTTCGAAGCCCCCATGATGGTGAGCGTGATTGACGCCAGCACACCGGATAAACAAACTGCCAGCTCGGCAGCCGACCTGCTGCGTAACGTCCCCGGCCTGACGCTCGATGGCACCGGACGTACCAACGGCCAGGACGTTAACCTGCGCGGTTATGACCGTCGCGGCGTGCTGGTACTGGTTGACGGCGTGCGCCAGGGAACCGACACCGGCCACCTGAACAGCACGTTCCTCGATCCGGCGCTGATTAAACGTATCGAAGTGGTGCGCGGTCCGTCGGCCCTGCTATACGGCAGTGGCGCGCTGGGCGGTGTGATTGCCTATGACACCGTCGATGCCAAAGATCTGCTTGAGCCGGGTAAAAACAGCGGCTATCGCGTGTTCGCTACCGGTGCGACGGGCGATCACAGCATCGGCATGGGGGCCAGCGCCTATGGCCGCACCGATACCCTGGACGGGCTGGTCTCCTGGTCGAGCCGGGATCGTGGCGATCTGCGCCAGAGTGACGGCACCACCGCCCCGAACGACGAATCCATTCAGAACATGCTGGCGAAGGGCAGCTGGAAAATCGACGCGGCCCAGAGCCTGAGCGGCTCCCTGCGCTATTACAACAATGCCGCACAGGAGCCGAAAAACCCGCAAACCAGTACAGCAGACAGCAGCAGTAACCCGCTGACCAACCGTTCCACCATCCAGCGTGACGCGCAGCTCGGCTATCACCTTGCTCCACAGGGTAACGACTGGCTGAACGCCGACGCGAAAATTTACTGGTCCGAAGCGCGTATCAACGCCCAGAACATCGACGGCAGCGGTGAGTTTCGCAAACAGACCACCAAAGGCGGCAAAGTGGAGAACCGCACCCGCCTGTTCAGCGATTCCTTTGCCTCACATCTGCTGACCTACGGCGGTGAGTATTATCGTCAGGAGCAACGCCCGGGCGGGGCAACAACGGGCTTCCCCCAGGCACAAATCGATTTCAGCTCCGGCTGGCTGCAGGATGAAATCACCCTGCGCGACCTCCCCGTGACCCTTCTTGGCGGCACGCGCTACGACAACTACCGCGGCAGCAGCGACGGCTACAAGGATGTGGATGCCGATAAGTGGTCCTCCCGCGCCGGGTTAACCGTCAGCCCGACCGACTGGCTGATGCTGTTCGGCTCTTACGCGCAGGCGTTCCGCGCGCCAACCATGGGCGAAATGTATAACGACGCCAAACACTTCTCCATTGGCCGCTTCTATACCAACTACTGGGTGCCCAACCCCAATCTGCGCCCGGAAACCAACGAAACGCAGGAGTATGGTTTTGGTCTGCGCTTTGATGATCTGATGCTGGCCAACGATGCGCTGGAGTTTAAAGCCAGCTATTTCGATACCAACGCCAAAGACTACATCTCCACTACCGTCGATTTTGCGGCGGCGACCACCATGTCATATAACGTCCCGAACGCCAAAATCTGGGGCTGGGACGTGATGGCGAAATACTCCGCCGACCTGTTCAACCTCGACCTCGCCTATAACCGCACGCGCGGAAAAGATACCGACACGGGCGAGTATATTTCCAGCATCAACCCGGATACCGTCACCAGCAAGCTGGATGTTCCGCTGGCACAAAGCGGCTTCTCCGTCGGCTGGATCGGCACCTTTGTCGATCGCTCAACGCACATCAGCAGCAGCTACAGCGAGCAGCCCGGCTACGCGGTTAACGATTTCTACGTGAGCTACACCGGCCAGGCGCAGCTTAAAGGCGTCACCACCACGCTGGTGCTGGGCAACGCCTTCGACAAACAATACTGGTCGCCACAGGGCATTCCGCAGGATGGCCGAAACGGGAAGATTTTCGTCAGTTATCAATGGTAATCCCCGCCCCGGCTGCCCGGGGCAATGCTTTGAGAGGAAAAGACAATGAATCACTACACACGCTGGCTTGAGCTAAAAGACGAAAATCCGGGTAAGTACGCGCGCGACATTGCAGGTTTAATGAACATCAGCGAAGCCGAGCTGACCTTCGCCCGTGTGGGCCATGACGCCTGGCGCCTGCGCGGTGACGTCCGCGAGATCCTGGCCGCGCTGGAAGCGGTGGGCGAAACCAAATGCATCTGCCGCAACGACTACGCCGTTCACGAGCAGGTCGGCGCCTTTACCCATCAACACCTGAGCGGCCACGCCGGGCTGATCCTCAACCCGCGCGCGCTGGATCTGCGCCTGTTCCTTAACCAGTGGGCGAGCGTATTTCATATCAGCGAGGCCACCGCCCACGGCGAGCGGCAGAGCATTCAGTTCTTCGACCACCAGGGCGACGCCCTGCTGAAGGTTTACGCCACGGATAACACCGACCTCACCGCCTGGGGCGATCTGCTCACCCGCTTTATCTTTGCCGGGAATCCGCCGCTGGCGTTGAAAACGGCCGATGTCCCGGCTCACGCTGAAAACCCGGACGCCTCGCTCGTGGACACAGAGTGGCGTGCCATGACCGACGTGCATCAGTTCTTCAGCCTGCTCAAGCGCCACAACCTCAGCCGTCAACAGGCGTTTCGCCTGGTGGGCGACGATCTGGCCTGCAGGGTCGACAACACCGCACTGGCCCAGCTGCTGGAAACGGCACGCCAGGACGGGAACGAAATTATGATTTTCGTCGGCAACCGCGGCTGCGTGCAGATCTTCACCGGCGTGGTGGAAAAACTGATGCCGATGAAGGGCTGGCTGAACATCTTCAACCCGGCTTTCACCCTCCATCTGCTGGAAGGCGCCATCGCCGAATCCTGGGTCACGCGCAAACCGACGGCTGACGGACATGTCACCAGCCTGGAGCTGTTTGCCGCCGACGGCACGCAGATTGCCCAGCTGTACGGCCAGCGGAGCGAAGGCGAACCCGAGCAGAGTCAGTGGCGCAGCCAGATCGACGCCTTAACGGCAAAAGGGCTGGCCGCATGAAAAAATGGCTTGCCCTGATCAGCGCCCTGCCGCTGCTTGCATTTGCTGCGCCACAGGAGAAAATCGTCGCGCTCGGCGGCGACGTCACCGAGATTGTCTATGCGCTCGGCGCTGCGTCTTCGCTGGTGGCACGCGACAGCACCAGCCAGTGGCCACAGGCGGCGAACACGCTGCCGGACGTGGGCTATCTGCGCCAGCTGAATGCCGAAGGCATTTTGTCCATGCGCCCCACGCTGGTACTGGCCAGTGCACAGGCACAGCCGTCTCTGGCGTTAAAACAGGTAGAGCAGAGTCACGTCAGGGTGATCACCGTTCCGGCAGGCAATGACCTCAGTGTTATCGATGAAAAGGTTCGGGTTATCGCTGAGGCGACGCACCGCGAGGCAGAAGGGAAAACCCTGCGCAACTCGCTGCGTCAGGCGCTGTCGGCGCTTCCCGTGTCACCGCTCAATAAACGGGTGCTGTTTATTCTCAACCACGGCGGGATGACCGCGATGGCCGCCGGGCAACAAACCGCAGCGGATGCTGTCATTCGTGCGGCAGGGCTGCAGAACGCGATGCAGGGCTTCACTCGCTATCAGCCGCTGTCTCAGGAAGGCGTTATCGCCAGTCAGCCCGACCTGGTGGTGATCTCGCAGGATGGCGTGAACGCTCTGGGTGGGGCGGATGCGGTGTGGCAACTGCCCGGTCTGGCGCAAACGCCAGCGGGACGTCACCGGCAGATGCTGGCCATCGACGATATGGCGCTGCTGGGCTTTAGCGTGCGAACGCCACAGGCGATCCAGCAGTTACGCCGTAAAGCGGAGCAACTGCCCTGATGTCCCGACGCGCCGTACTGGCATTGTGGTTGCTGGCCGCGCTGCTGGCCGTCATGACGCTGGCGGCCAGCGGTGTGGGCGCGTTGCGCCTGCCGGTCAGCCTGCTGTGGACCGGCAGCGACGACGCGCTGCGTCAGATCTGGCTGACGATCCGCCTGCCCCGCGTGCTGCTGGCGCTGGCAATCGGCGGCTCACTGGCGCTGGCGGGCTGTGTGATGCAGGGACTGTTTCGTAACCCGCTGGCCGATCCGGGCCTGCTGGGGATCAGCAGCGGCGCAGCACTCGCCGTTGCGCTGTGGGTGGTTATTCCGCTCTCGCTGCCCGCGCTGGTGATGCTGTACGCCCCGATGCTGGCGGCGTTTCTCGGCGCGCTGGCCGCCACATTCGTCATTTTCCTGCTCAGCCGGCAGCGTGACAGTTCCCTGTCGCGACTGCTGCTGGTGGGGATTGCCATCAATGCCCTGTGCGGGGCGGCCGTCGGCGTGCTGTCATGGCTCAGTAATGATGCCCAGCTTCGCCAGCTCTCACTCTGGGGCATGGGCAGCCTCGGTCAGGCCCAGTGGTCAACGCTGCTGGCCGTCTGCTCGCTGATGGTTCCCACCGTGCTGGTTATCTGGCGTCTGGCTGGCGCGCTTAATTTGCTGCAGCTTGGCGAAGAAGAGGCGCACTACCTCGGGGTGGAGGTAGCCGTTGTGCAGCGGCTCCTGCTGCTGTGCAGCGCCCTGCTGGTGGCCGCCGCGGTGGCCGTCAGCGGCGTCATCGGCTTTATTGGCCTGGTGGTGCCACACCTGGTGCGCATGTGGCTGGGGGCCGACCACCGGGCGGTGATCCCCGGCTCGGTGCTGGCCGGTGCGTTACTGTTGCTGGCTGCCGATACGCTGGCGCGTACCCTGGTCGCCCCGGCGGAAATGCCGGTCGGTTTATTGACCAGTCTTCTCGGTGCGCCGTGGTTCCTGTGGCTTATCTTTCGTCGCGGAGGTGCGCATGGCTGAACGCTACTGTGCGGAAAATATTGTCTTTCACGCCGGACAACGGACGCTGATCGACGACGTGTCGCTGACCCTCTCTCAGGGCGAACTGGTGGCGTTGATTGGCCCCAACGGTGCCGGGAAATCGACCTTGTTACGCCTGCTTACCGGCTATCTCAAACCCGCGAGCGGACGGTGCAGTCTGGCGGGAACGCCGCTTGCGGCCTGGCCGCCGGACAGACTCTCCCGCTACCGGGCGGTCATGCGCCAGAATACCCAGCTCGGATTCGACTGGCCGGTAGAAGCGGTGATCGGGATGGGGCGTGCGCCGTGGACGCGCCGCCCTGAGGCGTCGGTGATTGAGGAGGTGATGGCTATCTCCGGCTGTTTACCGCTGGCGGGCAGGCAGTTTGCGGCGCTCTCCGGCGGGGAGCAGCAACGCGTTCAACTCGCCCGCGCACTGGCACAGCTCTGGTGCGACGGTGCGCCGCGCGGCTGGCTGTTTCTGGATGAACCCACGTCCGCGCTGGATCTTTACCACCAGCAGCATCTGCTGCGCCTGCTCTCTTCCCTGACCCGTCGGGGGCATCTGCATGTCTGTGTGGTGCTGCACGATCTCAATCTGGCGGCGCTGTGGGCGGATCGGATCCTGCTGTTACATAACGGCAAAATGGTCGCTCAGGGAGCCCCGGAGGCGGTTCTGCAGGCCGATACGCTGACGCGCTGGTACGGCGCGCAGGTGCACGTTGGCCGACACCCGGCTCATGCCGCACCGCAGGTGTTTCTCGCCCCCTGACCGGGCTGATAAAAATCTTTCAGGGTTTCCAGCAGGGCATGCGCCGCTTTTGAGAGCTGCGTGTGCCCTGGATGGATCACCCCGATACATTTTTCTATCGGCGGGCTGTCCAGCGGAATACAGACCGCACCCAGCGATGTCATCTGCGCCTCGCACAGCGCCGGTACGGCACTGCCGCCCAGCCCGCTGGCGACCATCCTTCCTACCGTCACCAGCTGATGGCTCTCCAGCGCCACCTCCAGCTTGCGGCCGCTATGGGCCAGCTCCTCTTCCATCATCAGGCGCACCGCCGAGGGGCGCTGCAGGGTAATGAAATCCAGCGTCAGCAGTTCATTCCAGGAGAGGCGTTTTTTCATCGCAAGGGGGGACGCTTTCGGCACAATGGCGACAAACCGGTCGAGGCCCAGCGGCGTAAACAGCAGGTTATGCGTCGGCGCCGGTTCAAAGGCGATCCCCATCTCGACCCGCCCTTCCCGCACCATCTCAATTACCTGTTCGTTGATGACATCATGCACGGTGACGTTGATCCCGGCATTGCGATCGCGAAACGCTTTCAGCACCTCCGGCAGGACGTTAGCCGCAAAAGACGGCATGGCCGCGACCGAGATTTTGCCGCGCTGCAGCGTAAAGCACTGGTGCATTGCCTCTTCAACGTTATCCCAGTCAGCCAGCAGCTGCCGCGCCATCGGTAAAAAGGTTTCGCCCTCCTGCGTCAGGGTGACCTTACGCGTGCTTCGCTGCAGCAGCGGGCCCCCCAGCGCATCCTCCAGCCCTTTAATCGTCAGGCTGAGGGCTGGCTGAGAAAGATTTAACCGTTCGCTGGCGTGCGCAAAATTGAGAGTGTGAGCTACCGCTAAAAACGCGCGTAACTGTTTGACACTCATTCTCATTTTTCATCCTGTTAACTAATTGAAAAAATTTAGTTAACAGGAAATTAATAAAAAAACCAAATGAGTGGGTCACAAATTCAAAATTAACAAAAGAGTCGTCGCCCCCAATGATACCGCCACGGACAACAGGAGGGATGGCTATGGCAGGACTGGATAAACGCGTCGGCAGCTATGCGCAGGCGCTGGAGGGGCTGACGGACGGGATGACATTGCTGGCGGGCGGCTTTGGCCTGTGCGGTATTCCTGAAAATCTGATTGCGGAAGTCAAACGCCGTCAGGTGCAGGGCCTGACGGTGGTATCGAACAACTGCGGCGTGGATGGTTTCGGGCTCGGGCTGCTGCTGGAGACACGCCAGGTGCGGAAGGTGGTAGCGTCTTACGTCGGCGAGAACGCGCTGTTCGAACAGCAGGTGCTGAGCGGCGAGCTGGAGGTTGAGCTGACGCCCCAGGGCACGCTGGCCGAAAAGGTGCGCGCGGGCGGGGCCGGTATTCCGGCATTTTACACGGCCACCGGCTATGGCACGCCCGTGGCCGCCGGGAAAGAGGTACGTCAGTTTGCCGGTAAGCACTACATCCTTGAAGAGGCTATTACCGGCGATTTTGCGCTGATCAAAGGCTGGAAAGCGGACTGGTACGGCAACGTTATCTACCGCCACACCGCGCAAAATTTCAACCCGCTAATGGCCACCGCAGGACGGATAACCGTGGTGGAGGTGGAAGAGATTGTCCCGCCGGGTGAGCTGCCGCCGTCCGCCATTCACACCCCGGGAATTTATGTCGACAGGCTGATTGTCGGCCAGTTTGAGAAACGCATTGAACAGCGCACGCTGCGCGCAGAGGGAGTCTGACCATGTTAACCCGCGAACAGATGGCCATGCGCGTCGCCCGCGAACTGCGCGACGGTTACTACGTCAACCTGGGGATCGGTATCCCGACGCTGGTGGCGAACTACATCCCGGCCGGCATGGACGTGATGCTCCAGTCAGAGAACGGACTGCTGGGGATGGGGGAATTTCCCGATGCGCAGAGCCTTGATGCCGACATGATTAACGCCGGTAAGCAGACCGTCACCGCGCGAACCGGTGCCGCCATTTTCGACTCGGCCCAGTCCTTCGCCATGATCCGGGGGGGTCACGTCGACCTCACGGTGCTCGGGGCGTTTGAGGTGGACGTGGAAGGCAACATCGCCTCGTGGATGATCCCCGGAAAGATGGTGAAAGGCATGGGCGGCGCCATGGATCTTGTCGCCGGGGCGCAGAACATCATTGTAGTGATGACCCACGCGTCGAAGAGCGGTGAGTCCAAACTGCTGTCGCGCTGCACGCTACCGCTCACCGGCGTGGGCTGCATCCGCCGGGTGTTAACCGACCTGGCCCTGCTGGAAATTAAAGACGGTGCGTTCATTCTGCGTGAATACGCCCCCGGCGTCGGCATTGACGAGATCGTCAGCAAAACTGCCGGAAAAATCATCGTGGCGGACGACGTTCGCGAAATGCGCTTTAGCTGAGGACTCAACATGAAAAACGTCATGATAGTCGGGGCAACGCGAACGCCGATTGGCAGTTTTCGCGGTTCGCTCTCTCCCCTTTCCGCCGTTGAACTTGGTGCTGTCGCGGTGCGCCGCCTGCTTGAGGAGAGCTCGCTTTCGGCAGGTGACACAGACGAACTGATTTTTGGGCAGGTGCTGACGGCAGGCTGCGGACAAAACCCGGCACGTCAGACGGCTATCGCCGCCGGACTGCCCGTCAGTACCCCTGCCACCACGGTCAATCTGGTCTGCGGCGCGGGGCTGAAGGCGGTACAGCTTGCGGCACAGGCTATCCGCTGTGGAGACGCAGAGGTGGTGATCGCGGGCGGTCAGGAGAGCATGAGCAATGCCCCTTACCTGCTGGATGGCGCCCGTTCCGGGCTGCGTTTTGGCCACACGGGCCTGCAGGACAGCATGATCGTCGACGGCCTGTGGGATGCGTTTAACGATTACCACATGGGGATCACCGCGGAAAACGTCGCCCGGCAGCACGGCATTTCACGCGAGCAGCAGGATGCCTTCGCCGCCGGGTCACAGCAAAAGGCGGCGTCTGCCATCGAATCTGCTCGCTTTGAGGCCGAGATTACCCCGGTAACGGTGAAACAGGGCAAGAAGCCGCCATTGGTGATTCGTCATGACGAACAACCCCGGCCAGGAACCACCGCAGAACAGCTTGCGCAACTGCGCCCCGCGTTTCGCCAGGAGGACGGCACGGTCACGGCGGGGAATGCCTCCACCCTGAACGATGGCGCCGCCGCGGTGTTGCTGATGAGCGAAGAAAAAGCACAGGCGAGCGGACTACCGATGCTGGGCCGGATCGTGAGCTACGCCGTTACCGGGGTCGACCCGTCCGTAATGGGCATCGGCCCCGTCAGCGCCTGCCAGACCGCGCTGGCGCGGGCAGGCTGGACGCTGGATGAGGTGGATCTCATCGAAGCCAACGAAGCTTTTGCCGCGCAGGCGCTGGCGGTTGGTAACCTGCTTGGCTGGGATGCGCGCAAGGTGAACGTTAACGGTGGCGCTATCGCGCTGGGCCATCCGATTGGTGCATCCGGCTGTCGGATCCTTGTGACGCTGCTGCATGAGATGCAGCGCCGTGACGCCAAAAAAGGGCTGGTCACTCTGTGCATAGGCGGCGGGCAAGGCATTGCGCTGACCGTCGAGCGTTAAACCTCTCGTGAGTACCCGAATATAACAACAGTAAGGAGTCGCAATGAGTGTGTTAATTGCCCTGGCGGCGCTGGCGCTGCTGATGCTGGCGGCCTATCGCGGATATAGCGTTATTCTTTTTGCGCCCATTGCGGCGCTGGGTGCCGTGCTGTTAACCGACCCGGGCGCTGTCGGCCCGACGTTTACCGGCCTGTTTATGGAAAAGATGGTGGGCTTCGTCAAGCTCTACTTCCCGGTGTTCCTGCTGGGCGCCGTGTTTGGCAAGCTGATTGAACTCTCCGGCTTCTCACGCGCCATTGTTGCCGCAGCGATTCAAATCCTTGGCCGCCGCCACGCCATTCCGGTGATTGTGCTGGTCTGCGCACTGTTAACCTACGGCGGCGTGTCGCTCTTTGTGGTGGCGTTTGCCGTTTATCCTTTCGCCGCCGAACTGTTTCGCCAGAGCGGGATCCCCAAACGGCTGATCCCGGCGACCGTGGCGCTGGGGGCGTTCTCGTTCACCATGGACGCCCTGCCCGGCACGCCGCAGATCCAGAATATTATCCCCACCAGCTTCTTCGGCACTAATGCCTGGGCTGCCCCCTGGCTGGGGCTGATTGGCTCGCTGTTTATTATCTGCTTTGGCCTGCTCTGGCTGGAGCGCCAGCGGCGGAAAGCGCTCAATAACAATGAAGGTTACGGCACGGATCTGAAAAACGAACCGGAAACGCCGGACAACATTAACCTTCCCCATCCGCTGATTGCGATTTCCCCCCTGCTGGTGGTGGGGATCCTCAACCTGCTGTTTACCCGCTGGATCCCCGGCTGGTATGGCACCAGCCACGAGCTGACCCTGCCCGGACTGGCAAAGCCGATTGTGACCGAGGTCAGCAAGATCACCGCCATCTGGGCCGTGGAAGCTGCGCTGATTTCCGGTATCGTGCTGGTGCTGATCTTTGGTTTTCGCAACATCCGGGGACGTCTGGCGGAAGGCAGCCGGACGGCAGTGAGCGGCGCGATCCTGGCGGCGATGAATACCGCCTCGGAATATGGTTTCGGTGCAGTTATCGCCGCCCTGCCCGGCTTTCTGGTCTTATCCCACGCGCTGGCGGCTATTCCGAACCCGTTACTGAATGAAGCGATCAGCGTGACCGTTCTCGCCGGGATCACCGGTTCGGCTTCAGGTGGGATGAGCATTGCGCTGGCGGCCATGGCAGACAGCTTTGTCGCCGCCGCCCATGCCGCGAATATTCCGCTGGAGGTCCTGCACCGGGTGGCTTCTATGGCCAGCGGTGGCATGGATACACTCCCCCATAACGGCGCGGTGATTACGCTGCTGGCCATCACCGGTCTTAGCCATCGTCAGGCCTATGGCGGTATTTTCGCCATCACGATCATCAAAAGTCTGGCGGTGCTTTTTGTCATTGCCGTGTTCTATCTCACCGGCATTGTGTAAGGAGAATAAAATGAATCTGAACGGTAAAACGGCGCTGGTGACCGGCTCGACCAGCGGTATTGGTCTGGGCATCGCCCGCGTACTGGCAAAGGCCGGAGCGCAGCTGATCCTTAACGGTTTTGGCGACAGTGACGCAGCAAGAGAAGAGATCGCCCGGCTGGGGAAAAAACCGGGCTATCACGCTGCAGATCTGCGTGACGCTCTGCAAATCGATGCGATGATGCGCTACGCCGACACGCAGTTCGGCGGAGTGGATATTCTTATCAATAATGCCGGGATACAGCATGTCGCCCCGGTTGAGGCGTTCCCGGTGGAGAAATGGAACGACATTATTGCCATTAACCTGTCGTCGGTGTTTCACACCAGCCGACTGGCGCTGCCTGCAATGCGCGAGAAAAACTGGGGACGCATCATTAATATCGCCTCCGTGCATGGGCTGGTGGCGTCAAAAGAGAAGTCAGCCTATGTCGCCGCCAAGCACGGGGTGGTCGGTTTTACAAAATCCCTGGCGCTGGAGACTGCCCGCACCGGTATTACTGCTAACGCCATCTGCCCGGGATGGGTGCTTACGCCGCTGGTTCAGCAGCAGATCGACAAACGTATCGCAGAAGGTGTGCCTGCGGATCGGGCGCGCGAGCAGTTGCTTGCGGAGAAACAGCCATCAGGAGAGTTTGTTACGCCAGAACAGCTGGGTGAACTGGCGCTGTTTTTATGTAGCGACAGCGCCGTGCACGTGCGGGGCGCGGCGTGGAATATGGACGGCGGGTGGGTCTCCCAGTGACGTATCGGCCGGGCAAGCCTGTGCTTCCCGGCCAAAACATTAGCTTGAGCAGCTGACCTCCAGCCGCTTGCCCCAGTCAGGCGGGCGGCTGACATAATCGTCGTCCCGGTCGGCAAACGGCGTGCGCAACGCTACGTGCAGCCGGTGTAATTCTGCATACTCACCTTGCTCCGCCTGCTCAATCGCCCGCTGCGCCAGCCAGTTGCGCAAGACCATCGCCGGGTTCGCCGCGTTCATCTGCGCCTGCCGGGTCGCGTCATCCACCTGCTCTTGTTGCAGGCGCGCGCGGTAAGTGGCAAACCAGTCGTCAAACGCCTGTCGGTCGATAAACTCATCGCGCAGCGGTGAGGCGGCGCTATGCTGCTCTGTCTGGCCGAGCATACGGAAGGTACGGGTATAGTCGCTGCCCTCACGCGCCATGAGCGCAAACAAGCCATTCAGAATAGCGTTATCGCCCTTCTCCTGCGTCATCAGCCCCAGCTTGTTGCGCATCAGCGTGCCGTATTCGCGCAGCAATGTCTCCTGATAGCCGTCGAGCGCATCATTCAGGGCATCAACGTCGATAAACGGCGACAGAGATTGTGCCAGACGCTGCAGATTCCACAGCCCCACCGCCGGCTGATTGTCAAAGCTGTAGCGCCCCTGATAGTCCGAGTGGTTGCAGATATACCCCGGCTGATAGTCATCGAGAAAACCAAACGGACCGTAATCAAAGGTCAGCCCCAGAATTGACATGTTGTCGGTGTTCATCACGCCATGAGCAAAGCCTACGGACTGCCAGCGGGCAATCATGATTGCCGTGCGGGCAACCACATCCCGGAACCAGAGGTGGTATTTGTCGGCCTCGTCCTGTAACTGCGGCCAGTGCCGTCGGATGGCGTAATCGGCAAGCTGGCGTACGTTTTCCGGCTCGCGGCGATAATAAAAGTGTTCAAAATGGCCGAAACGCAGATGGCTTTGCGCAATGCGCATCAGCATCGCGCCTTTCTCTACCGTTTCGCGAACCACCGGGGTGTCACTGGTCACTATCGTCAGCGCGCGCGTGGTGGGAATACCCAGCGCATGCATCGCTTCCGACGCCAGACTTTCACGGATGGTTGAGCGCAGTACCGCGCGCCCGTCGCCCATGCGTGAATAGGGTGTGAGACCCGCCCCTTTCAGGTGCCAGTCGACCGTCTCTCCGCCGGGAAGCTGTTGTTCGCCGAGCAGGATCCCACGGCCGTCCCCCAGCTGTCCCGCCCAGACGCCAAACTGGTGTCCGCTATAGACCTGAGCGAGGGGCTGCATGCCATCGAGCAGCGTTTCCCCTCCCCAGACGCCCGCGCCGTCTGAAGGCTGGAACATTTCCGGTGGGATAGCCAGGTCGTTCGCCAGCGAATCGTTATGCCAGACAAGACGGGAATGATGTAATGGTGTTGGTTTGAGTGCGGTATAAAAACCCGGCAACTCGTCATGCCAGTGCGCAGTAAAAGACAGGGTCATAAGTCCTCCTGCTTTTAGTGTAGAGGGTTTACCCGGACTTAAACACGGGCGAAAGAAAGGGTTATCACTGAACCAGCGTGGTGACGCGCTCTGCAGTTACGGCAGGCCACAGCGCCCCCTGCATGGCACCAAAGTTGAAGGATAAAACGCGCTGCAACAGGGCATGATCGTCAATACCGGCGACGAGCACAGACTGACAATGTGACGTTATTTGCCACAGAATAGCACGCATAAAGGGCTCAAAAGAAAGCGCTGCCGCGTGCTGCTGGATAAACCCTTTGTCCAGAATGACACGTTTAAACAAACCATCATAAACGGCTTTAAGCGAGGCTTCACCGGCACCAAAGTTTGCCAGTACCAGCGGAAAATGAATCGCCATTCTCGCCAGTTCAGGATCGTCTTTTCCGTTATTTAAACCTGGATAATTCTCATTAACAGTAAACTCAAGAAACGGATAACGCTCAAGTATTGAAACAGCGTTCCCATTACTTAATAAAAACTCAACTATTACAGGTGTAATATTGATCCATGCAATTAACTGATGCTGAATAAAAAACAGTTTGCAGGTATCAAGCAATTGCAGTTTTTCTTGAAACAGCGCTAACTCTTCTGCCGGTGTCAGACGTGGGATAACGAGTTCAGTGGGGATCCGTACATCGCTGCCGACGCCAGTAAAGTTAACCGTCACCTCTAATCCTTTAAGCTCACCGGCATTATTGCGGGCAGGCTGGAGCAACAGTTCAGACTGGTAGGCATTATCTAACGTAATAATCATTGCACTCGCCCCGCATTAAAGATGAGAGAGGACATCCTGGAGCAATTGCTGACACAATTCCACTGTCTTGATTTTAATAAGTTTAATTTCATTAGATCCGTATTAATTTTCAGATTTATCCCTGAATCTAAAATAATCTTATCCTGGTTGCTGCGTAATAGCCAGTTTTAGATAAAACAGACACATAAGGACATAAGTAATTTGTTGTAAATTTAACTTTAATCATCTTATTTGCAAAAAAACGGCATGGTTTAATTGTGCCATGCCGTCAGAAATGCGTGGTCGGTGGCGGACTAAATACGTCGTGCCTGCCAGAAATTTTTACGCCAGTAAACATTATCGAGGGAAGAACGCATCACCCCACGACTGGTCGAGGCATGAATAAACTGGTTATCCGTATCATAAATGCCAACATGCAGACCACTTTCACCCGAGCCGGTTTTGAAAAAAACCAGGTCGCCGGGTAACAACTCATCTTTATCAATTTCGGTACCGATTTCAGCCTGTTTGCGCGTTTCGCGTGGAAGCTGCAAATCAAACTTATCCCGGAACGTCATCAGCACAAAGCCGGAGCAATCCACCCCACCGCGACTCATGCCACCGTAGCGATACGGTGTCCCGCGCCAGTTGCTCAGCTGATCGTTCAGGCTGGCAATCACGGTGATTGAATCTGAAAGTCGTGGGTTAGGCGGCGGTGCGCGATGGCTACTGCATCCCGCAAGAAATAACGCTGCCACCATGAGAAACCAGAATCGCATGTCCAGACGAATCCTCTGCTTTTTTTATTCTTTTCGTAATTTAGCGTGCAATGGCGCTAACAGGCAAGAAACGGTTACTCGTGTGCGGTAGAAATCAGCATCTTATGTCCTTCGATATCCAGCCTGCGGAACGGCATATGGTAAGCACGAGCGAGATTTGGCGGCGTAAGGACGCTATCGCGCGTGCCGCTGGCAATCATCTTCCCGCGCGCCAGAAGCCAGACGCTGTGCGCATGGCGCAGCGTATGGTTAAGGTCATGGCTGCTCATCACCACGGCAATGCCTTGTCGACACAGTGCGCTGAGGAGCGTGTCCAGCGCCGCCTGTTGCGCCACGTCCAGACCGCTCATCGGCTCGTCCAGCAACAACAGTCGCCCGTGAGGGTTGCCCGCCGGATGGATCTGAAGGATCACCGCCGCCAGACGGACGCGCTGCCACTCGCCACCGGAAAGCTGGCTGGCATGCCGGGAAAGTTTGTCCTCTAACCCCAACGCTGCCGCCACTTCGGTGAGCAGCGCGGTCTGCTGTTTATCGTGCAGATGCAGCATCAGATAGTGCCAGACCGGCATCGCAAACGGCAGGACCTGCTGCTGAACAAGGTAGCTCCGCCGGTGCGCCAGCGCGACCGCCGACCAGTCACTCAGGGGGCTATCGTGCAAGGTGATCGAGCCTGGCCCGAATGTCAGCCCCGCCATGCGCGCCAGCAGCGTACTCTTCCCTGCCCCGTTCGGCCCCACCAGATGCAGGATTTCACCTGCACGGATGGCCGCCGTCACCGGCTCCAGACGCCCCGTCTCGGCAACGTCCGTGAGCTGCATCAGCTGCGTCATTATTTCGCCAGCGCCAGCTTGATTGACTCCATGACGATAGGATCTTCAGGCGTCATATCCGGAGAAAAACGCTGAACGACCTGGCCGTCACGACCAATCAGGAATTTTTCGAAATTCCACAGGATATCGTCCGGATAGAGCGGTGCTCGCCCTTTGCTGGCCATACGCTCGTAAAAGCCACTGCCTTCCGGTGCCACGGCGGTCGGCGCGGCGGCCACCAGTTTGGCATACAGCGGGTGACGATTTTCGCCATTCACATCAATTTTGCTGAACATCGGGAACGTCACGCCATAGGTGGTGCTGCAAAACGTTTTGATCTCCTCTTCGCTGCCCGGCTCCTGACCCAGGAACTGATTGCACGGGAAGCCCAGTACGGTAAAGCCGTCTTTCTCCCAGGCTTTCTGAATGTTTTCCAACTGCTCATACTGCGGCGTCAGACCACATTTAGACGCCACGTTCACAATGAGCAACACGTTGCCTTTGTAGCGTTCCAGGGTGGTTTTGTCCCCGTCGATGGTGGTCACTTCGGTATTCAGAATATCAGACTGCATAGCATTTCCTCAGGTTATCGATTTAACGTCCAGCTTTTAATAGTAGCCAGATAAACACCGGCGCGCCCAGCGTGGCGGTGACCACACCGATGGGCAACTCAGCGGCGTTCAGGGCGAGCCTGGCGATGATATCCGCCACCAGCAGCGTTGCCGCACCGGCCACTGCCGAGGCGGGAAGTAAGATTCGATGGTCGGTGATGCCACACAGACGCAGCATGTGCGGGATAACCAGCCCGATAAAGCCGATCGCCCCCGCCAGCGCCACGCTCACTCCCACCAGCCAGCCGATTGCAATCACCAGCGCGTTGCGCCAGACGCCAATCGGCATCCCGAGCTGGCGGGCTGAGGTTTCACCAAGAGCGAGAATATTCAGCGGCTGCGACTGCACGCCCGCCCACAGTATGACCGGGACCAGCAGCACCATCAGCCAGCCCTGCCGCCAGTCTACGCCGCCAAACCCGCCCATCATCCAGTACATCAGCTGACGCAGATCGAACGAGGTGGAGAAGTAGACCGCCCAGGTCATCAACGCGCTGCAGATGATCCCCAACGCAACCCCGGCAAGCAGCAGCCGACTGGTTGATAAATGGCGTCGTGCGAAGCGCAGGAGAATAAGGGTGATCAGCAATGCCCCGAGAATGGCGCTGAGGCTAACGCCCCAGGGGGAAAGCGCCCCACCGCCGAGCATCACCGCGGCAATCAGCCCTACACCGGCGCCATTTGAGACACCGAGCAGCCCCGGCTCTGCCAGAGGGTTTTCAAACAACGCCTGCATAATGGTGCCTGAGAGCGCCAGCGCGGCACCGACCAGGATCACCGCCAGCGTGCGCGGCAGACGAATTTGCCAGACGAAAAGCTGCCCTTCAGGACCAAACCAGCGTGCCGGGCTTAGCCACTGGTCGCCAGCACACAGGCTGAAACCGGCGGCAACAAAAAGCAGCAGTACCAGCAAAAGCAGGCGGCGTCGATCGGAACGCTGTTGGCGATGGGCAAAATCAAGCATGTGTACGGTTTTATTAGCGTGAGATGTAATTGATTTTACGGCGGGTTTGCCAGCGAGAGCAAAGAAAAAAGGCCGCGAAAGCGGCCTTTTTAGTTAGTTCATATTACTCTGTTTTGGGCGTTGCGTTTTCGACACGGCTTTTTAACTTCTGTCCGGGTCTGAAGGTCACCACGCGGCGGGCTGTAATGGGAATATCTTCCCCCGTCTTCGGGTTACGGCCCGGACGTTGGTTTTTGTCTCGCAAATCAAAATTGCCAAAGCCGGAGAGTTTTACCTGCTCACCATTTTCCAGAGCACGACGGATCTCTTCGAAAAACAGCTCTACCAGCTCTTTGGCATCCCGTTTGCTAAGCCCAAGCTTATCAAACAGATATTCTGACATTTCAGCTTTTGTAAGCGCCATAGGTTCAATCCCTCAATGATGCCTGGAATCGCTCTTTTAATGCCTCTACACATTTGGCGACGGTAGCGGCAATCTCCTCTTCTTCGAGTGTACGGCTGGTATCCTGAAGGATAAGGCTGATAGCGAGGCTCTTGAAACCTTCTGCTACGCCCTTGCCGCGGTACACGTCAAATAAGTTTACGCCAACTACCTGATTTACGCCAACTTTCTTACACTCGGCCAAAATATCTGCTGCAGGCACGTTTTCAGCGACCACAACCGCGATATCACGGCGGTTTGCCGGGAAGCGAGAGACGTCCTGCGCCTGTGGAATCACGCGGTCTGCAACCGGACTCCATTCCAGCTCAAACACGATGGTACGGCCGTTCAGGTCCAGTTTACGTTCCAGCTCAGGATGAACAACGCCAATAAAACCAATGCGTTTGCCCGCTAAATAGATAGCCGCACTTTGGCCCGGATGGAGTGCCGGAATGGCTTCTGCACGGAATTCAATTTCAGATAATTTACCGGTCAGATCGAGAATCGCTTCCAGATCGCCCTTCATATCGTAGAAATCAACCGTGCCTTTTGCCAGGTCCCAGTGCTCTTCATAGCGATTACCGCTGATGGCGCCAGCCAGCATGAGATCCTGACGGATGCCTAAATTTGCCTGATTATCCGGCACAAAGCGCAAACCGCTTTCGAAAATTCGCACACGGTTTTGCTGACGATTCTGGTTGTAGACAATCGTGCCCAGCAGGCCGGTCCACAGAGACAGGCGCATTGCCGACATCTCGCTGGAGATCGGGCTTGGCAGGATCAGCGCCTCCTGGCCTGGATGGATCAGCTGCTGCAGCTTAGGATCGACAAAGCTGTAGGTGATCACTTCCTGATAACCTTTGTCGTTCAGCATGGTTTTCACACGCTTCAGGGAGAGATCGGCTTCACGGTGGGAGCCCATCACCAGACCGGCCTGTACCGGCTCGTCAGGGATGTTGTTGTAGCCGTAGACGCGGGCCACTTCTTCCACCAGATCTTCTTCAATCTCCATGTCGAAACGCCATGATGGCGCAACGGCTTTCCACTCGTCCTGCCCTTCCGTCACGTCGCAACCCAGACGCTTCAGAATATCGGTGACCTGTGCATCGGCAACGTGGTGGCCAATCAGGCGATCCAGCTTGCTGCGACGCAGGGTAATGGTCGCGCGCTTCGGCAGGGTGTCTTCGTTGGTTACATCAATAACCGGGCCCGCTTCGCCGCCGCAGATGTCGATCAGCAGACGGGTCGCACGTTCCATCGCTTTGTACTGCAGCGCCGGGTCAACGCCGCGCTCGTAGCGGTGAGAGGCATCGGTGTGCAGACCATGACGACGCGCACGACCGGTAATAGAGAGCGGGCTGAAGAAGGCACATTCCAGCAGAACGTTTTGCGTTTCATCGTTCACGCCAGAGTGTTCGCCACCGAAGATCCCGCCCATCGCCAGCGCCTTACCGTGATCGGCAATCACCAGCGTGTCGGCATTCAGTTTTGCTTCGCTGCCGTCCAGCAGAACCAGGGTTTCACCCTCTTTCGCCATACGCACGATAATCCCGCCGTCGATACGATCTTTATCGAATGCGTGCATTGGCTGGCCCAGTTCCAGCAGAACATAGTTGGTCACGTCAACAACCGCATCAATAGAACGGATACCGCAGCGACGCAGTTTTTCTTTCATCCACAGCGGGGTTGGCGCTTTGACGTTGATACCTTTCACCACACGACCGAGGTAGCGTGGGCAAGCTTCAGGCGCGTCTACCTGAATAGGCAGGACGTCACTGATGGTAGCAGCAACCGGGACAATCTCCGGCGCGTTCAGTTCGGTCTGGTTCAGCACCGCAACATCGCGAGCCACGCCGATAATCCCTAAGCAGTCCGCACGGTTTGGCGTCACGCTGATTTCGATGGTGTTGTCATCGAGCTTAAGGTACTCGCGGATATCGGTGCCGATTGGCGCATCCAGCGGCAGTTCAATAATGCCGCTGTGATCGTCGGAAATACCCAGCTCGGAGAACGAGCACAGCATGCCTTCAGACGGCTCGCCGCGCAGTTTGGCCGCTTTAATTTTGAAATCGCCCGGCAGCACAGCGCCGACAGTCGCCACGGCCACTTTCAGGCCCTGACGGCAGTTTGGCGCGCCGCAGACGATATCCAGCAGACGATCGCCACCCACATTAACTTTGGTGACGCGCAGTTTGTCAGCGTTAGGGTGCTGACCGCATTCAACCACTTCGCCCACGACCACGCCGGTGAAGGCGCCAGAAACCGGCTCTACACCGTCAACTTCCAGACCCGCCATGGTGATCTGGTTGGAAAGCGCTTCGCTGTCCAGTGTGGTGTTCACCCATTCGCGTAACCACAGTTCACTGAATTTCATTGTTCTGTCCTGCCCTTATTTAAACTGTTTGAGGAAACGCAGATCGTTTTCGAAGAATGCACGCAAATCGGTCACGCCATAACGCAGCATGGTCAGACGCTCCATGCCCATCCCAAACGCAAAGCCGGAGTAAACTTCCGGGTCAATACCCACGTTGCGCAGTACGTTCGGATGCACCATGCCGCAGCCCAGCACTTCCAGCCATTTGCCGTTTTTGCCCATCACGTCCACTTCCGCAGACGGTTCGGTGAACGGGAAATAGGACGGACGGAAACGAACCTGCAGATCTTCCTCAAAGAAGTTGTTCAGGAAGTCGTGCAGCGTGCCTTTCAGGTTGGTGAAGCTGATGTTTTTATCAACGATCAGCCCTTCCATCTGGTGGAACATTGGGGTGTGGGTCTGATCGTAATCGTTACGGTACACGCGGCCCGGTGCAATGATACGGATCGGGGGTTCCTGCTCCTTCATGGTACGGATCTGTACGCCGGAGGTCTGAGTACGCAGCAGACGGCTGGCGTCGAACCAGAAAGTGTCGTGGTCAGCGCGTGCCGGATGATGGCCTGGAATGTTCAGAGCGTCGAAGTTATGGTAATCATCTTCGATTTCCGGGCCAGTCGCCACGGTAAAGCCGAGCTCACCGAAGAAACTTTCAATACGATCGATGGTACGAGTCACCGGATGCAGGCCACCGTTTTCGATACGGCGCCCAGGCAGAGAAACATCGATCGTCTCTGCCGCCAGACGCGCATTCAGCACGGCACTTTCCAGCGCCGCTTTACGCGCGTTCAGAGCCTGTTGAACCTGCTCTTTGGCTTCGTTTATCACCGCACCGGCTGCCGGGCGCTCTTCCGGCGGCAACTCACGCAGGGTAGTCATTTGAAGGGTCAGATGCCCTTTCTTACCCAAATATTCGACGCGGACATTGTCTAACGCGGCAACATCTGAGGCCTGATTAATGGCGGCTGTTGCACTGGCAACCAGCTCTGCGAGATGTGACATGATTTTCCTCATTATGTCGGTACAGACACCGATTTGGTGGACGTATTCTCTCAAATTCAGGCACAAAAAAAGCCTCCATCGGGAGGCTTATCTGGCGCTGTTTTTCGTTTCATCTTTCACGCGCTAGCCTCCTGAAGTCAGGTGCTAAAGTAAAAGAAGAAGCGGAAAATAGCAGCATTCATGCTTGCGTTACCTTGTGTGGTAAAAACCGTTAAGACCTTATTGAAAAGCCTGCACGGATAAAAGTCAATGTTCTGATAAGGTTATACCCTAAATAATTCGGAACGAACGCAGCCAACGCAGGTACAGCTTGAAGTATGACGGGTATATGAAAAGAGGGAGCCAGGCCCCCTCTCTCAACTGGCTTATGCCAGTGCTGCTTTCGCTTTTTCGACCAGCGCGGTGAACGCGACTTTGTCGAATACTGCGATGTCAGCCAGGATCTTACGGTCGATTTCAACAGAGGCTTTTTTCAGGCCGTTGATGAATTTGCTGTAAGAAATACCGTTCTGACGTGCTGCTGCGTTGATACGCGCAATCCACAGTTGACGGAACTGACGCTTACGCTGACGACGGTCACGGTAAGCGTACTGACCTGCTTTGATAACAGCCTGGAAGGCAACGCGGTATACGCGTGAACGCGCACCGTAGTAGCCTTTAGCTTGTTTCAAAATTTTCTTGTGACGTGCACGTGCAATTACACCACGTTTTACGCGAGCCATGTGTGCTCTCCTGTATCTATTCTAAGTTAAAAAAGTTAAACGTTAACGACTTATGCGTACGGCAGGCACGCGATAACCAGGCCCAGATCGCCTTTAGAAACCATGGCTTTTGGACGCAGGTGACGTTTACGCTTGGTAGCTTTCTTAGTCAGAATGTGACGCAGGTTAGCGTGCTTGTGCTTAAAACCACCTTTACCGGTTTTTTTGAAGCGCTTAGCAGCACCGCGTACGGTCTTAATTTTTGGCATTTTAATAACTTCCACTTCGCATTGTTAAATAAACGAAACATAGGCGAGCAAAACCTATGAGGCCCGAAGGCTCCACAGATTTTGCTGCTTGAAGGCCTTACTGTTTCTTCTTAGGAGCGAGCACCATGATCATCTGGCGGCCTTCGATCTTCGTAGGGAAGGATTCGACTACTGCCAGTTCACTCAGATCGTCACGGACGCGGTTAAGCACTTCCATACCAATCTGTTGGTGGGCCATTTCACGACCGCGGAAACGCAGTGTGATCTTGGCCTTATCGCCATCTTCCAGAAAGCGAATCAGGCTGCGGAGTTTTACCTGATAATCGCCATCGTCGGTACCAGGACGGAATTTAATTTCCTTAACCTGGATAACTTTTTGCTTCTTCTTCTGTTCCTTAGAAGACTTACTTTTTTCATAAAGGAACTTGCCGTAGTCCATGATACGACAAACTGGCGGTTCGGCGTTAGGGCTGATTTCAACTAAATCTACTCCAGCTTCTTCAGCTTTTTCGATTGCTTCTCTCAGACTCACAATCCCCAGCTGCTCGCCTTCCAGACCTGTTAAGCGAACTTCCTGGGCGCGAATCTCGCCATTGATACGATTCGGACGTGCCGTTTGAACTCGTTTTCCGCCTTTAATACCTTATTCCTCCAGTTGTTGAAGACTGCGGCTGCGAATCTCTTGTTGCAGCTTCTCAATCACTTCACTTACGTCCAGGCTGCCCAGGTCTTTACCACGGCGGGTGCGAACGGCAACTTTGCCTGCTTCCACCTCTTTATCACCACAGACCAACATATACGGGACACGACGTAAAGTGTGCTCGCGGATTTTAAAGCCAATCTTCTCATTTCTCAAGTCTGCTTTTACGCGAATGCCCGCATTTTGTAGTTTCTGCGTCAATTCTTTAACGTAATCCGCCTGAGAATCGGTAATGTTCATGACCACTACCTGCACCGGCGCAAGCCAGGTTGGGAAGAAGCCCGCGAACTCTTCGGTCAGGATGCCAATGAAGCGCTCCAGAGAACCGAGAATAGCACGGTGAATCATTACAGGGACCTGACGCTCGTTGTCTTCGCCAACGTAAGAGGCGCTTAAACGCTGAGGCAGGGAGAAGTCCAGCTGTACTGTGCCGCACTGCCATGCGCGATCGAGGCAGTCATACAGAGTAAATTCAATTTTCGGACCGTAGAAGGCGCCCTCACCCAGCTGGTATTCAAACGGAATTCCGTTCTCTTCCAGCGCCACGGCGAGATCCGCTTCTGCACGATCCCAGGTCTCATCGCTACCGATACGTTTTTCCGGACGCGTTGAGAGTTTGACCACGATCTTCTCGAAGCCAAAGGTACTATACATATCGTAGACCATACGAATACAGGCGTTAACTTCATCACGTACCTGATCTTCAGTACAGAAGATATGCGCATCATCCTGCGTAAAGCCACGAACACGCATCAGACCGTGCAGCGCACCTGATGGCTCGTTACGGTGGCAGCTACCGAATTCTGCCATACGCAGCGGCAGATCGCGGTAAGATTTCAGACCTTGGTTAAAGATCTGAACGTGGCCCGGGCAGTTCATTGGCTTGATGCAGTATTCACGGTTCTCAGAAGAGGTGGTGAACATCGCATCTTTGTAGTTGTCCCAGTGGCCGGTTTTTTCCCACAGCACACGGTCCATCATGAACGGACCTTTCACTTCCTGATACTGGTACTCTTTCAGCTTGGAACGCACGAAGGTTTCCAGTTCACGGAAAATAGTCCAGCCGTCGTTATGCCAGAAGACCATACCCGGTGCTTCTTCCTGCATATGGTACAGGTCAAGCTGTTTACCGATTTTACGGTGGTCACGCTTCGCCGCCTCTTCCAGGCGCTGCAGGTAGGCGTTCAGGGCTTTTTTATCTGCCCACGCGGTACCATAAATACGCTGCAACATCTTGTTGTTGCTATCGCCACGCCAGTAGGCGCCAGCAATTTTCATCAGTTTGAAGTGATGGCAGAAGCGCATGTTCGGCACGTGCGGCCCGCGGCACATGTCGATGTATTCCTGGTGATGATACAAGCCAGGCTTGTCATCATGAGCAATGTTCTCATCAAGAATAGAGACTTTATAGCTCTCGCCACGCTTCACGAATGTTTCACGCGCTTCGTGCCAGCTGACTTTCTTCTTAATGACGTCATAGTTGGTTTCGGCGAGCTCGTGCATACGTTTCTCGAGCGCGTCGATATCTTCCTGGGTCAGGGTGTGGTCAAGGTCAACGTCGTAGTAGAAGCCGTTGTCGATAACCGGGCCGATCGCCATTTTGGTGTTTGGCCACAGCTGTTTGATGGCATGACCTAACAGGTGCGCACAGGAGTGACGAATGATCTCCAGACCTTCTTCATCTTTTGCGGTGATGATAGAGAGTTGCGCGTCGTTTTCGATCAGATCGGATGCATCAACCAGCTCACCGTTCACACGGCCCGCGATGGTCGCTTTCGCGAGTCCAGGACCGATGTCCAGGGCAACATCCATTGGGCTAACGGCGTGGTCGAAATGGCGTTGGCTGCCATCAGGAAGAGTAATTACAGGCATTTTATATCCTTATTTGCAGTGATGCCCCACACATAAGAGCATATACAAAGAAAATAATCATAGTTTAACAAGAGATTACGACACCATCTGACCAACAATCGTCAAATTGGCTCGTCATCCTGCACCTGCCAAAATCAGAATAATGCCGGTTTACGGCAGGCTTTCTAATGGTAACACTAATGACAGGGCGTATGCACCCTCTGCGACCAGTTTGAACGTATGAGGGCACGATCGCCTGCCAGAGCTCGCAATACCCGATTGTTGAGCTATTCTTGAACAGGTCCTGACACAGCCATGAGGCATCACATGAATGTATCCAGTAGAACCGTAGTGATATTGAATATACTTTCTGCTGCCGGTTTAGCGTTGATCCTTGCCGAGAGATTTCATTGGTTCTAGCCCAACCGATGGTGTGGCATAACCTTCTGTCCCCGACAGCACGTATTTTGATAGACTGAAGGCATCAACAGACAAGGATTAGGTTATGCCAACTAAACGATTTGCCGTCAAACACTGGAAAATGGTGCTGGTCTTAATTGCCATCTGCGGTGCAATGCTGCTATTGCGTTGGGCGGCGATGATTTGGGGCTAAGCGGGAATTTGACGCTACGGCGTACGGAATAAAACACGTTATCGATATTCCACCTGTTTTTCGTCAAGGCGAAATACAGGTGGAATAATGGCGTACACAATTACCTGTCAGGACCATTCACCTGCTACCAGTTTATGTACATCAAACGCGTCATTCATTGATTGACCGGTAGACGGCGCGCCCGGCGCGATGTTTGACCCGGCTTCAACGTCAGAAGCGTGAGTCATTCCAACCTGACTGGCATCATCTGCAGCGAATACACCAAACGAAAGTGCAGAAAGCACCATGGCTGCAGCAGTATTTTTGATTTTTTTCATACTATTATTCTCTTTCTGAAGACATGCAATACTTCTCAAGGCAAATAAATGCCTGTGTATTGAGTATAACGCTGGTTCATCCTTTTGCCTCGCCTGGTTATTATCAATTTGTGTCAAATAAACAGAATGCGGTCTGGCCAGGATGAATTATGAAGAAATTAAGAAGATTTTTGAGGACCAATTATTTTAAAACGGCGTTTAATATAAAACAGCACAGTTTCTGAAAATAAAAAACGGGCCGAAATAATCGGCCCGTCTGCATTACATCTTATAGCCCAGTGAAACGGTGGTTCTGCGGTCGGTATGATCCGGCGCAGTCTCTGGAGGCGAAGAGTTCCAGGTCACGTTATAGGCCACTTTCAGGCCAAAGTGTTCGTTGATGTCCACATTCAGCGCTGTCTCAGAGTTCAGCGTTGTGTCCTCGGCGCCAAACACAGAAACACCCTGGGTGAACTTCGTGTTGTCGGTTATCTGCCAGGCGTAGGTGCCAGACGCATAGCCGAGCGGTTGCATTTTGGTATCGCCGTCGGTGAACTCGTCATAACGGACACCCGGACCGAATTCGAAACGGAAGCTATGAACCGGACCGTTCAGGAACTGACGACCATAACCTGCGGTGAACACATCGCGTTGACGATAGCCGTTGTAGCGGTCAGTCAGCCAGCTTGCCTGGCCAAACAGGTAGTCATAGTCAGTCATGTTGTAACGGCTACGTCCACCTACCGCGTATTTCTCGGAGGAGCGTTCATCGTTAGCGGAGGTGTTGCTGGCGTTTCCCCACAGAGACCAGGCGGTGGTGTTACCGTACCAGGTCAACGTGCTATCCGCCGTCAGAGAGGAGCTTTTCGTGTTACCGGATTGCGCCAGGTACCCGGCGTTCAAATTACCTTCAAAAGGTTTTTTCGCCGCGGTGGGATCGTCCATGACAGTAAAAACGGAATCATCAGCGGTTGCGTTCATAGCCGCAAACACGCCACCCGCCAGCATCAGTGCAGCGGGCACTGTCTTCAAAAGCTTCATTTTATTAAGGAGTCCGTACAACAAAAAAAGAGACCACACGGTCCCGGAAACTTTCTTGAGGATCAATGACAAGGCGTCCAGAGAAAGGTAACAAATTATAAAAAGCCGCAAATAACATAGCAATGTTTTCTTATTTCATTTTTTGAATAAGAACGATCCCAAAATGCGTTTTATTTTATATATCGCTTAGCCTTCGCTTTGTCATTATTCATATTGAAAATCATACTGTTATTTACATTGCCTTCCTGCCAAATGGTGCCAGACTAAAAGGAACCCACGCTAAAAGGAGGTAATGATGGTTTCTATCTACACTCTGACGCTCTCCCCTTCCCTCGATTCCGCCACCCTCACGCCGCAGATTTACCCGGAAGGTAAACTCCGCTGCAGTGCCCCGGTGTTTGAGCCCGGCGGCGGAGGGATCAACGTGGCACGCGCCATCACCCATCTCGGTGGGAAAGCCACGGCGATATTCCCCGCAGGCGGAGCCACCGGCGAACATCTTGTCTCTCTGCTGGCAGATGAACAGGTCGCCGTGGAGACGGTCGAGGCCAAAGACTGGACACGTCAAAATCTGCACGTGCACGTGGAGTCCAGCGGAGAGCAATATCGCTTTGTGATGCCAGGCGCCAGACTGAGCGACGACGAGTTCCGTCAGCTTGAAGAGAAAGTGCTGACGATTGAAAGCGGTTCACTGCTGGTCATCAGCGGCAGTCTGCCGCCCGGTGTCAGTACGGAAAAGCTGACGGCGCTCATTCGGGCCGCACAGCAGCGCGGCATCCGCTGTATTGTAGACAGCAGCGGCGAGGCGTTGCAGGCAGCATTAGAGCCAGGCAATCTTGAGCTGGTCAAACCAAACCAGAAAGAGCTGAGCGCGCTGGTTAACCGCGAACTCACTCAGCCAGATGATGTGCGCAGCGCGGCCCAGGAGCTGGTGCGCACGGGTAAAGCGCGGCGCGTGGTGGTCTCTCTTGGCCCACAAGGGGCGCTGGCCGTGGATGAAACGGGGTCAGTGCAGGTTGTCCCGCCGCCGATGAAAAGCCAGAGTACCGTAGGCGCAGGCGACAGCATGGTTGGGGCAATGACGCTAAAACTGGCGCAGGGCGCGACGCTGTTAGAGATGACACGCTACGGCGTGGCGGCAGGTAGCGCGGCAACCATCAACCAGGGAACGCGGCTGTGTTCGCTGGCCGATACGCAAAAAATTGTCGATTACCTGTCCCGAAATTAACCCGCTTTCCCCTTCGCGCTGAAGGGGAAATGCAGTGCAAAGTCGCCAAACACACACTATCGACTATGCTAAGAAAACTTTCATGATAACAATGAGGTGAATTATGAGCAGTGGTGACATCACCCGCTACGTCGTTACCGTCAACATTCATGAAGCGTCGCTGACCGAGCTGAATGAGCTTAACAACGCCTTTACCCGGGCCAATTTCCTGCTCACGCTGACGGATGAAGAAGGCAATATTCATGATTTAGGCACGCTGGCATTCGGTCTGATAAGCGCCCTCAGCGAAGAGGAGGTTCGCGCGCTGGCGGAAAGCCTGGCTGAGAGCGTGACAGATAAACCTGCCGAAATTGATGTGGATACCTGGGAAACCTGGCAGAAAAAAGAACAATAAGTGCCCTGCATGAAGGTAAACCGCTCAGGTGTGCGTTAGTTCGTATTTTTTTACCGCAGTTATGCGCTAACTTTATGATCTGGCAGACAACATGGGAGAGAGATCATGTGGCAGGCTATCAGTCATCTTTTACGTGAACAACTGGGCGAAGGTGAAATTGAACTGCGTAACGAACTGCCAGGCGGAGAGATCCACGCCGCATGGCATATACGCTACTCAGGGCGTGATCTCTTCGTAAAATGCGACGAGCGAGAGTTGCTCCCGATTTTCACCGCCGAAGCCGATCAGCTGGAACTGTTGTCGCGCAGCAAAACGGTCACCGTCCCGGAGGTGCTGGCCGTGGGCAGCGACCGCGACTACAGCTTTCTAGTGATGGAATATCTCCCTGCCCGTCCGCTGGATGCCCACAATGCGTTTATTCTGGGACAGCAGATAGCGCGCCTGCATCAATGGAGCGACCAGCCGCAGTTTGGTCTCGACTTTGATAACGATCTCTCCACCACACCACAACCGAATGCCTGGCAACGCCGCTGGTCGACCTTTTTTGCCGAGCAGCGTATCGGCTGGCAGCTTGAGCTCGCCGCCGAGAAAGGCCTCGAATTTGGCAACATTGATGCTATCGTCGAGCATATACAGCAGCGCCTGGCCTCTCATCAGCCTCAGCCTTCTTTGCTGCACGGCGATTTGTGGTCCGATAACTGCGCGCTGGGCCCCAATGGGCCGTATATATACGATCCGGCCTGCTACTGGGGCGACAGAGAGTGCGACCTCGCCATGCTGCCCCTGCACCCCGAGCAGCCGCCACAAATTTATGACGGCTATCAGTCAATCTCCCCCTTACCGCAGGGCTTCCTCGACCGTCAGCCGGTGTATCAGCTTTATACCCTGATGAACCGCGCAATCCTGTTTGGGGGTGAGCATCTGGTGAACGCACAACGGGCGCTTGAGCGCGTACTGGCCGCATGAAGGCAGGACGGGTGGCCTCAGGCCACCCTGTGATTATAAAAAGCCGAGCAGTGAGAAAAAGAAGTAGCCCGCCACAATAATGATCACCGGCAGGACATAGAGCGGAAAGATTTGCAGGAAAATAGAGTGACGTGGCACCACGATGCGGGACTCGATCTGTTCACGCGTCATCCCTTCCGGGCCTTTGGCCTGTTCCAGAATCATCTGGTCTTCCACCCCTTCACGTAAAAAACGGGTCTGACGGCTCATGCGTGCCCCTGACGCCTGTAACGCCATGGCGATAAAGATCAGCGCATAAATCACCCAAAACCCGATATTCAGCTGCTGGTGAAAGTCCGGCGTGGGCGAGTTGAACCAGAAGATATTCAAAAATGGCGTGTTAAAACGCATCATCTCAATCATGACATGCGCAAAATCAAGCATGACCGCATTGATACCCGGCTGTTTTTCGCTGTGATCGTACATAAACTTGAGCACAGAAATCAGCGTAGAAATAACGGCAGGAATAAAAATCACCCAGCCAGCAACCCGTTTTAAGACAGCTATGCGTCCAGCTTGTTGATACGTCATCAGTTCCTCTTCATAAAGACGCGTTATTTGTGGCTAAGTCTACCTCCTGACCGTCATTTTCGCCCGATCTTTAAAGGCAATATGCTAAATTGCAGATTGTACTTAGCACGTATCGTCTGTCGTACACCCTTAATAAGGAGACGTTGTGATGTCGACACCGCGCCAAATTCTTGCCGCTATTTTTGACATGGATGGATTACTGATCGATTCCGAACCGCTCTGGGATCGTGCTGAACTGGACGTCATGGCCAGCCTCGGCGTCGATATCAGCCGCCGCCATGAACTTCCGGATACGCTGGGCTTGCGTATCGATATGGTGGTTGACCTGTGGTATGCCCATCAGCCATGGGTGGGCCCGGATCGCGATGAGGTCACCGCCCGCATTATCAGCCGCGCCATTGCGCTGGTGGAAGAGTCCAGGCCGCTGCTGCCGGGCGTCCGTGAAGCTGTCGCCCTGTGCAAGGCGCAGGGGCTGAAGGTGGGACTGGCCTCCGCCTCCCCGCTGCACATGCTGGAAAAAGTGCTCACCATGTTCGAGCTGCGTGACAGTTTCGATGCGCTGGCCTCTGCGGAAAAGCTCCCCTACAGTAAGCCCCATCCCCAGGTGTATATGGACTGTGCCGCTAAGCTCGGTCTTGATCCGCTAACCTGCGTGGCGCTGGAAGATTCTGTTAACGGCATGGTGGCCTCAAAAGCTGCGCGGATGCGTTCCATTGTCGTTCCTGCTGAAGAGGGCCGACACGATCCCCGTTTTGCGCTTGCCGACGTGAAGCTAAACTCCCTGGCTGACCTGACGGTGCAACACCTGCGAGGCGAATAAACGCTCTGTTTCAGGCAGCCTCGTGCTGCCTGAAAATAAAATAAAACACCGTTCCATTTCGGTTGCATTTCTCACGCCCGACTCCTATTCTAAGTTTCAGAACGACAATCACCTGCTTCTGAGGCGCGAATGATACTGGATACCTTTACTCTTTCAGGAAAAGTGGCCATCGTCACCGGATGCGATACCGGTCTGGGGCAAGGCATGGCCATCGCGCTGGCACAGGCGGGCTGCGATATCGTGGGCGTCAACCGTAAAGCGCCTGAGCAAACAGCGGCCAGCGTGACGGGGCTCGGCAGACGGTTTACGGCCATTCGGGCCGACCTCGGCCAGCAGGCGAGTCTTCAGGGCGTTGTGGAGCATGCCGTCGCTGAGATGGGGCGCGTCGATATTCTGGTGAATAACGCCGGGACGATTCGCCGGGAAGATGCGCTGGCGTTCACGGAAAAGGACTGGGATGAGGTGATCGACCTCAATCTGAAATCCGTCTTCTTCCTCTCACAGGCCGTGGCAAAGCAGTTTATCGCCCAGGGTCAGGGTGGGAAAATCATCAACATCGCCTCAATGCTCTCCTTCCAGGGCGGCATCCGCGTGCCCTCTTATACCGCCTCAAAAAGTGGCGTGCTGGGGATCACCCGTCTGCTGGCGAACGAGTGGGCGGCGCATGGCATTAACGTCAACGCTATCGCACCGGGTTACATGGCGACCAATAATACGCAGCAGCTGCGTGATGACGAGCAGCGTAGCCAGGAAATCCTTGACCGCATTCCTGCCGGGCGTTGGGGCGTACCGGAAGATCTGCAGGGCCCGGTGGTGTTTTTGGCCTCCGCCGCCTCAGACTACGTGAACGGCCATACCCTGGCCGTCGACGGGGGCTGGCTGGCGCGTTGACCCGCTTTGTGACAAAGAGTTACACCGTCACCTCTTTCGCCTACTGTATAAAAACCCTATACTGTATGAATTGACAGTTTCCTGGGTTTTATCATGACGGCGGAAGGCCACCTGCTTTTTTCCATTGCGTGCGCAGTATTTGCCAAAAACGCTGAGCTTACCCCCGTGCTTGCACAGGGGGACTGGTGGCATATTGTTCCTTCTGCCGTGCTGACCTGCCTGTTGCCCGACATCGACCATCCTAAATCTTTTCTTGGGCAACGCCTGAAGTGGATCTCAAAACCTATCGCCCGTGCGTTTGGCCATCGCGGGTTTACGCACAGCCTGCTGGCCGTGTTTGCCCTGCTGACGCTGTTCTATTTAAAAGTACCTGAAAGCTGGATAGTGCCCGCCGATGCCATTCAGGGCATGGTGCTGGGCTATTTGAGTCATATTCTCGCCGATATGCTGACGCCTGCTGGCGTGCCGCTGCTGTGGCCCTGCCGCTGGCGTTTCCGCCTGCCTGTTCTCGTTCCTCAGAAAGGGAATCAGCTTGAGCGCGTGTTGTGCATGGCTCTGTTCGCCTATGCCGTCTGGATGCCGCAGACATTGCCCGAAAACAGTGCAGTGCGCTGGTCATCTCAGATGATCAATTCGCTGCAATTTCAGTTCAATCGCTTTATTCATCACCAGATTGAACAGTAAACCAGCAAAATTATCGCATTTGTCATAACCCATTCCATTTGGATATAAGCGCGACATCACACTTCTGCTAACCTTGCGCCAACAGGACCGGTAAAAACCGGCCACATAATAAATCAGGAGAACGGGGATGAATTTTCCACTCATCGCGAACATTGTCGTGTTCGTTATATTGCTATTGATTCTCGCCCAGGCGCGCCACAAACAGTGGAGCCTGGCGAAGAAAGTGCTGGTGGGTCTGGTCATGGGTGTCGTGTTTGGCCTGGCCTTACATGCCGTCTACGGCTCCGATAGCCCGATACTGAAAGACTCCATTCAGTGGTTCAATATTGTCGGTAACGGCTATGTCCAGTTGCTGCAGATGATCGTCATGCCGCTGGTATTTGCCTCTATTCTGAGCGCTGTTGCTCGCCTGCATAACGCTACGCAGTTGGGTAAAATCAGTTTCCTGACCATTGGTACGCTGCTGTTTACCACGCTGATTGCTGCGCTGGTGGGTGTGCTGGTGACCAACCTGTTCGGCCTGACCGCCGAGGGTCTGGTTCAGGGTACAGCTGAAACCGCGCGTCTGACCGCAATTCAGACCAACTACGTGGGTAAAGTCGCTGACCTGACGGTGCCGCAGATGGTGCTCTCCTTCATTCCGAAGAACCCGTTTGCTGACCTGACAGGCGCCAGCCCAACTTCCATCATCAGCGTGGTGATTTTTGCTGCCTTCCTGGGCGTGGCGGCACTGAAGCTGCTGAAAGACGATGCGCCGAAAGGCGAGCGCGTGCTGACCGCTATCGATACCCTGCAAAGCTGGGTGATGAAGCTGGTTCGTCTGGTGATGCAGCTGACCCCTTACGGTGTTCTGGCGCTGATGACCAAAGTGGTTGCTGGCTCTAACCTGCAGGACATCATTAAGCTGGGCAGCTTCGTTGTCGCCTCTTATCTGGGTCTGGGCATTATGTTTGTCGTACACGGCATCCTGCTGGGTGTGAACGGCGTAAGCCCGCTGAAATACTTCCGTAAAGTCTGGCCGGTGCTGACCTTTGCCTTCACCAGCCGTTCCAGCGCCGCATCTATTCCGCTGAACGTCGAAGCGCAGACTCGTCGCCTGGGTGTACCTGAGTCTATCGCCAGCTTCTCGGCCTCCTTTGGTGCCACGATTGGTCAGAACGGGTGTGCGGGTCTCTACCCGGCGATGCTGGCCGTGATGGTTGCGCCAACGGTTGGGATCAATCCGCTGGATCCGGTCTGGATTGCTACGCTGGTCGGTATTGTCACCATTAGCTCCGCAGGCGTTGCGGGCGTGGGCGGCGGTGCTACCTTCGCCGCGCTGATTGTTCTGCCTGCGCTGGGCCTGCCGGTGACGCTGGTGGCCCTGCTGATCTCCGTTGAACCGCTGATCGACATGGGGCGTACCGCCCTGAACGTGAGCGGCTCAATGACGGCCGGTACGCTGACCAGCCAGTGGCTGAAGCAGACCGACAAAGCCATCCTGGATAGTGAAGAGGACGCCGAGCTGGCGCACCGTTAATCATTGAAAATAAAAAAACCGCCGTCAGGCGGTTTTTTTATACGTGTTATTTTTCAAACTTCTTCATCCTGTCGAATTTGTACCGCCCACCGCTGGGCCGCTTCCGGCACGGTAAACACCGGAGAACGACGGAAATGCTCGCCAATCAGCACAAAGGCCACATATTTGCCACGTAACTGCCAGACATCGCGATAGCCATCCACCTTCAGCGCATGTTCAGGGGGAGCGGGTTCGACACGGGGCACGTAGCTAATAACCTGGCGATTTTGTTGACGAAGAGGTTTCATAAGCGACTGGTTCATTAAAGCACATTCTGAAAGCAGGAAATTTCTATGATAGCCGATCCTGCCCCCACGCGTCGCGCCTTGCGTGTGGTGGACCGCCTCTTTTACTAAGGCGGTGTCTGAAAAAGCTGAGTTCGCCTGCCCTTTCCGTACATTGTTCTATAGTTAACAGGGTTTTTTAGGAATGAATAAAGGAGAAGCGTGCAATGTCGAACAAAGATAACACACATCAATCACCCATTCATGGCACTGAAGAATCACAGCCGGGTATGGACTCCCTTGCACCTGAAGATGGCTCTCATCGCCCTTCACCGGGCCCCTCAGCCCCTGGCGAGCAGCCCACCGCGCCCGGTAGCATGAAATCGCCGGACACCGGCAATGAGAAGCTAAAATCACTCGAGCCACACCGCAAAGGCGGAGAAGGCTATGCGTTGACCACCAATCAGGGGGTGCGCATCGCTGACGATCAGAATTCCCTGCGCGCGGGATCCCGCGGACCGACTCTGCTGGAAGACTTCATCCTGCGGGAAAAAATTACCCACTTTGACCATGAGCGTATCCCGGAGCGTATCGTGCACGCGCGCGGTTCCGCCGCTCACGGCTATTTCCAGCCCTACAAGAGCCTGAAGGAAATCACCAAAGCTGACTTCCTTTCAGACCCGGATAAGATCACCCCCGTGTTTGTGCGCTTTTCCACCGTGCAGGGTGGCGCAGGTTCGGCTGATACCGTGCGAGATATTCGCGGCTTTGCCACCAAGTTTTATACCGAAGAGGGTATCTTCGACCTGGTCGGCAATAACACCCCGGTCTTTTTCATTCAGGATGCGCATAAATTTCCTGACTTTGTCCATGCGGTAAAACCGGAGCCCCACTGGGCGATACCGCAGGGACAAAGTGCGCATGACACCTTCTGGGACTATGTCTCCCTGCAACCCGAGACGTTACACAACGTGATGTGGGCGATGTCTGACCGCGGGATCCCGCGCAGCTATCGCACCATGGAAGGGTTTGGCATTCATACCTTCCGGATGATCAACGCCGAGGGCAAAGCGACGTTTGTCCGTTTCCACTGGAAACCGGTCGCCGGGAAAGCCTCGCTGGTGTGGGATGAAGCCCAGAAGCTGACCGGGCGCGATCCGGACTTCCATCGCCGCGAGCTGTGGGAATCCATTGAAGCGGGCGACTTCCCGGAATATGAGCTGGGGTTACAGCTGATCCCGGAAGAGGACGAATTCAAATTCGATTTTGACCTGCTGGATCCGACCAAACTGATCCCCGAGGAGCTGGTACCGGTTCAGCTGGTGGGCAAAATGGTGCTTAACCGCAACCCGGATAACTTCTTTGCCGAGAACGAACAGGCGGCCTTCCACCCCGGGCATATCGTCCCGGGCCTGGATTTCACCAACGATCCGCTGCTGCAGGGGCGACTGTTCTCCTACACCGATACGCAGATCAGCCGACTCGGCGGGCCGAACTTCCATGAAATTCCGATTAACCGCCCCACCTGTCCGTACCACAATTTCCAGCGCGACGGGATGCATCGTCAGGATATTGATACCAACCCGGCCAACTATGAGCCGAACTCCATCAACGATAACTGGCCGCGCGAAACGCCTCCTGGCCCGAAACGGGGTGGATTTGAGTCGTATCAGGAACGTGTGGACGGCAACAAAATCCGCGAGCGCAGCCCGTCATTTGGAGAGTATTACGCCCACCCTCGCCTGTTCTGGAACAGCCAGACACCGATTGAGCAGCAGCATATTATCGGCGGCTTCAGCTTCGAACTGAGCAAGGTTGTGCGGACCTACATCCGCGAGCGCGTGGTCGATCAGCTGGCACACATTGATATTCAACTCGCCCAGAGCGTGGCCGATAACCTCGGCATTACGCTGACGGATGAGCAACGCAATCTTGCCCCGCCAAAAGAGGTCAACGGGGTGAAAAAAGATCCGGCGCTCAGCCTGTACGCGGTGCCGGGAGGCTCGATTAAAGGCCGGGTGGTGGCGATCCTGCTTAACGACAAAACTCGCGCCAGCGACGTGCTGGGGATCATGCAGGCGCTGAAAACCAAAGGCGTACACGCCAAATTGCTCTACTCCCGAATGGGTGAAGTGACTGCCGATGACGGGTCAGTGCTGCCGGTTGCCGCCACCTTTGCCGGTGCGCCATCCCTGACAGTGGACGCGGTGATTGTGCCGTGCGGCGATATTGCCAGCCTGCTGAGCAACGGTGACGCGGTCTATTATCTGCTTGAAGCCTATAAGCATCTGAAACCGATCGCCCTTTCCGGTGATGCGCGACAGTTTAAAGCACGCCTGAACGTGGCCGATCAGGGTGAAGACGGGATTGTGGAAGGCGATAACGTCGACGACGCGTTTATGACCAGGTTGTTTGATCTGCTAGCCGCGCACCGCGTCTGGTCGCGTAGCAGCAAGATTGACCAGATACCGGCGTAAAAAAAGCCGGGTGGCGCTTGCGCTTACCCGGCCTACATTTCGACTGGTTTTGTAGGCCCGGTAAGGCGAAGCCGCCACCGGGCTTTGTCTTAAAGATCCCCGAAAGTCCCCAACCGATACCCGCGCTCGGCAATCGCGTATTTCAGCGACGGCGACGTCAGCACCTCCAGCTCCGCCAAGCGCGGCCAGCAGTAGGCGCTCTTACGGACGGTGTTATCGACAAACGCAGGATGCGCCATCACCTCCAGCGACCGTTCCCCCCGGGCTGCGGAATCATCCAGCACCTTCAGGAACAGCGCTTCGTCGATCTCCTCACCGTAAAATGCGCTGCTGAACCCCTCCGATGTGGTCACGGCAAAGCCCGGCAACCCGCGCACGTCACGATCCACACGCATCGCCACGCCTTTACGTTGAGCAAAATCCGCAACGAGCGGAAAAATCGCCGGGATCATATGCACATGATGATGGCTGTCGATATGGGTTGGTTCGCGACCAAAGAGGTCAACAAAACGGTTGTACTGACAGTCCAGCTCGCGGGCAATCTCTTCGAGCGGCAGCGCGTCCTGCTCCGCCAGTTCCCAAATCCATTTCCCGAGTTGCCCGTCACGCGTCAGGCACGGCATCGCTGAAAGCGGCCTCCCCAGCGTCAACACAAAGTGCATGCCCACGCCCAGCTCAGGCGCTTCACGGCTCAACTGCGCCGCGTGTTCTATCGCCTCTCCATTCACCAGCGCGGTGGTCGAGGTCACCACACCCCGTCGGCAGGCTTCAACAATGCCGTAGTTTTGCCCCTTAGACAGGCCAAAATCATCAGCATTGACGATCAGCAGGTTTTCCATCGCACGTCCTCTTAACGGTGTTGATGCTTGAGCTTCTCAACCGTGGCGGCAAAGTTTGGCAGCCATTTTTCATGCGCCAGTATCATCTCGCTGGCCAGCCCTTCCGCATCGCGGTCGGAATGCACCAGCGGGCTGAGGTTCAACGCCAGCAGCACATCATTCAACTCACCGCTCAGCGCAGCGTTGCTGGCCGCCACTTCAAACCCTTTGATGGTATGGATGAGCCCCATCACTTTGTCATCAAAGTGGGTAATACGCGGATGCGGTTTTGCCCCCTCACGGCCCAGGATACAGGTCATCTCTACGGCCCAGTCGGTCGGGATATTGTCGATATGGCCGTGGTGCGGCACATTGACGTAGTGCTCAGCCTGCTTGTCATTGTAAATGGCGTTGATCACTTCGCACGCCGCGTCGGAATAGTACGCCCCACCGCGCTGTTCAAGCTCTTTCGGCTTCACGTTCAGGTTCGGATCTTTATACAAATCAAACAGCTGCTTTTCAACTTTCTGCACAACCTGAGCGCGGGCACCGCCTTTATAGTACTCGCCCATTTCGATGGCCAGCATCTCTTTCTGCTTGAAGTAGTAAAGCAGATACGAGCATGGCAGCAGATTCAGGGAACGGATGAGCCCTTCGCTGAACGGCAGGTCGAAGATATTTTTCACCGATGCAGCGGTCAGGCGGCCGGAAGCCACGCCGTCCAGCAGTTCAGCAAAGCGAGACTGGCCGTTTACTATCACATCTCTGATGAACACCATGTGGTTGAGACCGAACAGATCAATAGAGAGATCGTCGTTGTCGGTCAGCTCCAGCACGTCGCGGATGAACATCTTCATGCCAATCGGGATATTGCAGACGCCGATAAAACGCTTGAAGTTGGTATGGCGATAGACCGCCTCGGTGACCATCCCGGCCGGGTTGGTAAAGTTAATCACCCATGCGTTCGGGCAGATCTCCTGCACATCTTTGATGATGTCGAAAATGACCGGGATGGTGCGCAAACCTTTAAACAGGCCGCCCGCGCCGTTGGTTTCCTGTCCCAGATAGCCGTGGCTCAGCGGAATGCGTTCGTCCAGTTCACGCGCTTTGAGCTGGCCCACTCGCAGCTGAGTGGTAACGAAGTCAGCGTCCTGCAACGCCAGGCGACGATCGAGGGTTTTATGCACGGTTAAGGGCACACCGGCTTTTTCTACCATCCGTTGGCACAGGTCAAAAATAATATTCAGCTTTTCCTGCCCTTCTTCAACATCCACCAGCCATAATTCACTGACCGGTAATTCATGATAACGTTTCAGGAAACCTTCCAGTAATTCCGGGGTATAGCTGCTGCCGCCGCCAATGGTCACGACTTTTAATTTCTTTTGCATAACATCTCCCTTAGCGTATCAGGTTAATCGCCTGCAAGGGAAGGTGCGAACAAGTTCCTGATATGAGATCATCATATTCATCCGGAGCGCA
>NZ_JACASJ010000300.1:0-654 GCF_013391025.1 Enterobacter sp. SECR19-1250
TCCAAATCTTTAATCTGCTCAACAAGATAGTGATAATGCTGTTGTAATTTCAGCAATAACTGGCTGAGGTAAAGAGGCAAACTATTATCCTCAAGAATGGTACTCAGTCGGCTAATAACGGCAGCTCCTCGGGGAACGCTAATGCCAAATTCCAGCAGAAAAGCATGCATTTGATTGGTTGTTTTTACCTTATCCTGAACCAGGGATTCACGGACACGATGCAGAGCCCGCATTGCCTGCTGAGATTCCGTTCTGGGCTGCACAAAACGCATAGACGGACGCGATGCAGCTTCACAAATAGCTTCGGCGTCGACAAAGTCGTTTTTATTGCTTTTAACGAACGGGCGGACAAATTGTGGTGATATCAGCTTTGGGGAATGCCCCAACTCTTCCAACTTGCGTGCCATAAAGTGAGAACCGCCACAGGCTTCCATTGCGATGGTTGTAGCGGGGCATGTCGCCAAAAATTCGATCAACTTTGGCCGGGTAAATTTTTTACGGTAAACAGCCTTCCCGCGACGATCCTGGCAATGAATATGGAAAGAGTTTTTACCCAGATCGATACCAATGAGCGCAATGTTTTCCATGATAGTTCTCCGAATGAAAGCCTGTCCTCAGCATAGTACCGGGAAGGAGGGAGTGACCATCTCATTA
>NZ_JACASJ010000301.1:0-649 GCF_013391025.1 Enterobacter sp. SECR19-1250
AAGTTATTCGCCAGGTACACATCGATAGGTGTCATTAACACGCTCATTCACTGGGTAGTGTTCGCCATTTGCATCTATGCATTCCATACAGGACAGGCCCTTGGCAACTTTGCCGGGTTCGTTGTTGCTGTATCGTTCAGCTTCTTCGCCAATGCCAGATTCACATTCAAATCATCAACCACTACCCTGCGCTATATGCTGTATGTGGGGTTTATGGGCACGCTTAGCGCTGCGGTTGGCTGGGCGGCTGACAAGTCAGGTCTGGCTCCGATCGTTACCTTAATTTTGTTCTCCGCAATCAGTCTGGTCTGCGGATTTATCTATTCAAAGTTCATTGTCTTTAGGGATGCGAAATGAAAATTTCTCTGGTCGTTCCCGTCTTCAACGAAGAAGACGCGATACCGATTTTTTATAAAACAGTACGGGAATTTGAAGGGCTACAGCAGCATGAAGTAGAGATAGTCTTCATCAATGACGGCAGCAAAGACGCGACGGAATCAATTATTCACGCGCTTGCCATTGCAGATCCGCTTGTGGTTCCATTGTCATTCACGCGCAACTTCGGAAAAGAGCCTGCACTATTCGCTGGTCTTGATCATGCTAGCGGTGACGCAATAATTCCGATTGATGTTGACCTGCAGGACCCTAT
>NZ_JACASJ010000302.1:0-626 GCF_013391025.1 Enterobacter sp. SECR19-1250
ATTTTAATCAGCGAGTCAGCTTGGGAAGAAATGACCTGCTTATTCGCACCTTCCTAAGCTCAGCGGGAAAAAACGTCATTACGTCGGGTGATGAAAATAATAATTTAGATAAGCGCGTGGATCTCTATCCTGTTACCCCTTCATTGATTGAGAAATTGCGCCCTGCCGTCACCAAATCTCAGTCTAATCCTAAGCTCGATGAGCAGGTCAGAAACTGGGAGTACCGCATTGGAACCGGTGATATTTTGACCGTAACCGTCTGGGATCACCCTGAACTGACAACACCGGCCGGACAGTATCGCAGTGCCAGTGACACCGGCAACTGGGTCAACGCCGACGGTACGCTCTTTTATCCCTATGTCGGCAAACTCCCGGTGGCGGGAAAAACGGTCTCTGAAGTCAGGGAAGAGATCGCCAAACGGCTGGATAGCGTGATCGAAAGCCCGCAGGTTGACGTCAGCGTGGCTGCCTTCCGCTCGCAAAAAGCCTATGTCACGGGCGAAGTCGTCAAATCTGGTCAGCAGGCAATCACCAATATTCCCCTGACGGTCATGGATGCCGTCAACGCGGCAGTGTACTGACCCCAAAAAGTTGGACAGTTAAACACGAGGCACATAGGTCTGGGT
>NZ_JACASJ010000303.1:0-592 GCF_013391025.1 Enterobacter sp. SECR19-1250
TTTTGTGGTTCAGACTTTTGTGGTTCAGACATACGCTTGTCCTTTCAAATTTGGTTTGGATAGCTTAAGCTTACTTCCGTAGTTATGTACGGAGTCAAGCGATATGCAAATTAATTTTGAGAATCTGACCATTGGCGTTTTTGCCAAGGCGGCCGGGGTCAATGTGGAGACCATCCGGTTCTACCAGCGCAAGGGCCTGCTGCCGGAGCCAGACAAGCCCTATGGCAGCATTCGCCGCTATGGCGAGGCGGATGTAACACGAGTGCGGTTCGTGAAATCGGCCCAGCGGCTGGGCTTTAGCCTGGACGAAATCGCCGAGCTACTGCGGCTGGAGGATGGCACCCATTGCGAGGAAGCCAGCGGCCTGGCCGAGCACAAGCTCAAGGATGTGCGCGAGAAGATGGCCGACTTGGCACGCATGGAGGCCGTGCTGTCTGAACTGGTGTGCGCCTGCCATGCGCGGAAAGGGAACGTTTCCTGCCCGCTGATTGCGTCACTGCAAGACGGAACGAAGCTCGCTGCATCGGCGCGGGGGAGTCACGGGGTGACTACGCCTTAGCGTGCTTTATTTTCCGAATTCTGAGACGACCCC
>NZ_JACASJ010000304.1:0-584 GCF_013391025.1 Enterobacter sp. SECR19-1250
TCGTTTCCGGCCGGGTCTTTGGAAATCACGGTCAGGCTGTGATCGCCATCGGCCAGATCCTGTTCAGGGGTAAAGGTCCAGTTGCCATCCGGATCCACCACGGTGGAGCCCAGTACATCGTCGCCATCCATGATGGTCACGGTGCTGCCTGGCTTACCTTTACCGCTCAGTTCAGGGCGGACATCATCGGTCACGGTGCCTGGCTTCAGGTTGCCCACGATCGGTCCCTGGTCATCCACCACTTCACCCACGGTAACCTGGTTTGGATCCGGATCGACGGTGAAGGAGATCCCCGGAGACGGCTCACTGGTGTTGCCTGACGGATCGGTCACGGTGGTGGTGATCTCATGATCGCCTTTAGCCAGAGGCGTGTCTGGCGTGTAGGACCATTTACCTTCGTCATCAACGATGACGGAACCGATCTTCTCGTCGTTATCATAGATGTCCACCACGCTGCCCGGCTCAGCTTCGCCGCTCAGGGTCGGGGACTGATCGTCGGTGGTGTCGCCTGGACCTACCGGCCCCTGCTTGTCGCCCACGTTATCATTGATAACGATATTTTCTGCCGGAGACGGTGCCGCAGT
>NZ_JACASJ010000305.1:0-534 GCF_013391025.1 Enterobacter sp. SECR19-1250
ACAACCCGCTACGGGGGAGACTTACCCGAAATCTGATTTATTCAACAAAGCCTATGCACGTCTCACGATCAATGTTTGTGTTTACGCAGAAAACACCCCATGTAATAGCAGCACCAGGACCACTTGATACTGATAGACGGGCTGATTTTATAAATGTAGAGGAACCTAAACCATCACTCTGAATAGTTTGAACCAGCCCTACATCGCTACTAACTGACATCAATGTAGGGGTGAAAGCGCGCAAAACAAAATCAAGGCCATTAACATCACCTATCACTGCGCCTCGCTGAAATATCCTAGGGGTTACAGATATTTTTGAATTTACAATCCTGGCAATACCTCCAACCTCAGTCCATGCCTTGATGCCAATTGCTGCTCCCTGGTAAAACCTCTCAGTAGAAATATTGATATCTGCATTATAACAGGCATCAATTTGCGCACCAATCGGAGAGTTTGCAGTGTAATTTGATAAGCATCGAATGACCTGCCCCCACGATTAGATACAACACTCAGTTAGTAACGTCGGAATCTTCA
>NZ_JACASJ010000306.1:0-494 GCF_013391025.1 Enterobacter sp. SECR19-1250
TTTTGGTGCCTGTTGGTAGCGGGATCATCGCTTCAGTTCCTGTATCAGCAGAGTCAGAAGCTTTTCGCTGACAGTGCCGTTGAGGCGGAGTGTCCCGTGCCGGAACGTTACCTCACAGCTGATGCTGAGCTCTGAGTCCTCAGCGGGCGGTTCTGGTTGTACGGCGGTGGCATCGAGAGTCACAGGAAGTAACTGAGGACTCTCAGAGGAAGGTAATAGCAGCTTTCCCTCGCGCCACTGCTGGCGCCATTTAAAGAGCAGATTGGCATTAATGCCATTTTCAAGCGCCAGTTTTGAGATGGATATCCCGGGTTCGCAGGAGGCAGCAACGAGTTGCTGTTTAAACTCAGGAGAATAATGAGGGCAGCCTTTACGCCTGCCGGGAGTCATATTTTTCTGCATATCTGACACTTTGGTTCCCACTACTTATTTGGTGGACACCACTTTGTCGGATGCTTCAGATTATGACCAGACGGTTCACGCTGTACGCTTAC
>NZ_JACASJ010000307.1:0-486 GCF_013391025.1 Enterobacter sp. SECR19-1250
TGCGTGATCTGATCCTTCAACTCAGCAAAAGTTCGATTTATTCAACAAAGTCAATCTTTTGCTGCCGCTGCCCGCTCCCAAAACCACGCCGCCCGGCAGTTTTGTCCTGGCTGGCTACTCATCCACAGTTCGCGTCCGATATCCGCAACGATTTTATCGCCATTCACCTGCGCACTGTTCAGGCTGGCGTCCCGACCGCTGTAGTAATCGTCGAGGGAAAGATCCCGGCGCAAGAGGCGGGATCTCTAATATCATGATTCCAATAATCGCAACCAATCATCAAAATCATCAATACCATACAAATAATCTCGATCTGAGGAAGGAAGATCGACCGCACCTAAGCTTTGAATCACTTTCCAGGCAACTTGATCTGTGATTCTAATATCATCTGCATCAATAATTGAAAAAGCCCATTGCGCAATATTGGTTCTATCTAGGGAAGGTGCGAATAAGCAGGTCATTTCTTCCCAAGCTGACTCGCTGATT
>NZ_JACASJ010000308.1:0-484 GCF_013391025.1 Enterobacter sp. SECR19-1250
GCGCTCCGGATGAATATGATGATCTCATATCAGGAACTTGTTCGCACCTTCCCTATAGCAGTTACGAAGAAGGTAAAGGCGGTACGCAGATTATTGATACCAATACTGGCGAATCGGGCTCTATTGGCGGAGATGCTGCCGGTATTTCAAACCGCAACTATACCATTACCGCGGGTCTGCAATACCGCTTCTGATCCCGTTGTGGTTAATCAAGATCGGGCCCCTGACGGGGCCTTTTTGTGATGTTGAGTTAAACTCACATTGATTCTGACTATTTGTCGTTTTTCAAACTCGTTGCTCCTGAAATATCATCCTTCAAAATTGATAAATGTTCAGGGAGCAAACATGACGCTTGACGTTATATTTCATTTAATGAAGCTGGTCTCACTAGATGAATATTCATACGGCGCCAATTTATCGGCACTGCTGGGGAAGGTGCGAATAAGCAGGTCATTTCTTCCCAAGCTGACTCGCTGATTAAAAT
>NZ_JACASJ010000309.1:0-481 GCF_013391025.1 Enterobacter sp. SECR19-1250
TGGGGCAACAATGACCTTACCAATAATCTGTTTAATGACATTCGCATGTTCCCGAAGCCAAAGGGGATGCGCTGGGCTACGTTTGACAGGAAGCGGGCAGAGTTGTCAGCAATGGAGATGGCTTACTGGCAGGCATTCAGTCCGGTAGTAGATAGAATCACGGGCGTGATTGAGCGTAAGACGGGGAAAGCAGCCAGAGGCATTGGCCTGACTTTGTAAAAGCAAAACGCCCGCACGGGGCGTCAAGGAACGGGATAGACTTCTGCGACAATTTGCATTCGCCGCCAATATAGCAAGCCGTCCACATCAAGCAATAAACTATCACCGGGAGGGGGAGGCCAAATCTCTGCAACCCTGAGCCTTACGGACTGCCCGCCTCATCGAATGTTTATACCCGCGAAAAATAAAATTTAATCCGGGCGTGTTTCATCCTTCCAGAGGGTATGACGTATGACACCACGCGAAATAGCTTTATTGACCA
>NZ_JACASJ010000031.1:0-46070 GCF_013391025.1 Enterobacter sp. SECR19-1250
CACAACCCGCTACGGGGGAGACTTACCCGAAATCTGATTTATTCAACAAAGCCCCGGCGTTGCTAACCTGAGCCATACCCTGGATGTTTATACTGAGGGGATCATGCGTCAAAGCGAAATGCTGATCACCACCATTTCAGACATGATCGACATTTATGGTATGACCCCGGAACAGGCGACCAATATTCAGCGGATAATAGAAAATCAGGATAATCTTCTTAGCCAGATTAATAATGTGGTTATTTACGATGTCAATGGTGACATCTTTACGGCATTGTACGGACGTTTTTCCGGGCCGCGAAAAGGGGCTGACAGATCGTTTTTTATCTATCACAAGGAAAATAAAAGTCAGCAGATTTTTATTGGCCAGCCGGTCGTGAGCAGAACGAACGGGAAATGGGTGATTACGATCAGTCGACGGCTTGAAACGCAGACCGGAGACTTTAACGGCGTTGTAGTGGTGACGCTTGGAATCGAAAATTTTCTGGCACTCTACGGGCAGATTAATATTGGCCATGCTGGTGTCATTGGCCTCACGACACAATCCGGCGTGTTGCTGGTTCGCTATCCGTTTAAAAATAACTACATTGGCGCGATTGTTTCAGACTCACCCCTGTTCAGAGAATACCTGAAGGTACAAAATTCAGGGATTGCCAGCTCGGTTTCGCGGTTTGATAAAGTCGAACGCATTTTCGCTTTTGAGAAAAACAAACGTTACGGATTGGTCACCACCGTTGCAGTGAGTAAAGATGAAGCACTTGCAGCCTGGCGTAAGCAGGCCATTCAGCTCGCCGTACTCATTCTTATTTTTACCGTGGCGCTTATCGTCGCGTCTTATTTCCTCTATTCAGATCTGTCCAGAAAAACCAGAGATAACAAAGAGCTCAAGATAATAGCCTCTGAAGATGCGCTGACGGGGCTTTTCAACCGCCGCACGTTTGATGAAAAAATTCTGTCTGAAATCGCCACGTGTGCGGATAACGACACGCCAATTTCTATCCTCATTGTCGATGTCGATTATTTCAAAAAATACAATGATAACTATGGTCACCCAGAAGGAGACCGTTGTCTTACCCTGCTGGGGAATAGCCTCAGAGAGAGCCTTACCCGCAACAACCAGCTTGTGGCGCGTTATGGCGGCGAAGAGTTTGCGCTGATCCTGCCAGACGCCGATATTCAGGAAGCCATCCGCCTGGCCCAGACAATCATCCGCAATGTATTTTCACTGCATATTGAGCATGCCTTTAGCCCCTTTGGACGGGTAACGGTCAGCGTCGGGGTGTCAACCGCACGTGCCGTTGACATTGCAGGCAGCCAGCAGAACATTATTATTGCGGCTGACCAGGCGCTCTATCAGGCAAAGCGCGCAGGACGCAACCGCTATGCCTTTATCGCCGTGTAAGCGGGCAAAAAAATGCCCACTAAAGCGTGGGCAAAAATACTGGAAGCAATGTGAGCAATGTCGTACTGAATACCTGAGCGTTTAACTCAACTATTCAGTGTTGAGAAAGATAATCTTTCTCAACTTAAGTTGCAACCCCACATTTCGTGTGGTGCGGTTTTGGATACTAAATGCGCACTCTCTCGCTGTGATACTAATCACAAATTTCCTTTCCCGGATCCTGTGCTATCCTTTTTGTGTCGTTGATTTAATGACAAAAACCATACAGAGAGGAAAGTTATGGGAATTTTATCCTGGATTATCTTTGGGCTTATTGCGGGTATTCTGGCGAAGTGGATCATGCCGGGCAAAGATGGCGGTGGTTTTATCGTTACCGTGATACTGGGTATTGTCGGCGCGGTCGTCGGCGGCTGGATCAGTACGCTGTTCGGGTTTGGCAAAGTTGACGGTTTCAACTTCGGCAGTTTTGCTGTCGCCGTGATCGGCGCGCTGGTTGTTCTGTTTATCTACAGAAAAATCAAAAGCTAAGTTTGATAAGCGTTAAAAAAGGCTGCCAGATGGCGGCCTTTTTACGTTGCGGTGTTACCACCAGCCAAATTGTGTGCCAGCAACGGCGACGATGGCGACGAGCAGCATAATGAGGGTGGTTTTTCTCATTTATGCTCCCGGAGCCGCGTAACCACCGACAAAAAACCATGCTAAAAAAACCACCGCCGTTATAAAAATAACGACCGGGAAGAGGATCCCTATTCTCATGCCATCACCTGTTTCGGTTTTCAGAATGCCGTAGAGTGTACGGGGTTAATCCAAAACGTGAAAGCGCGTTTTGCCTTTACCCTTTTTATCCTGATACATCGCAACATCCGCGACGCGTAATGCGCTGTCCGGATCCATCCCGGCAGGATCAACTTCGACAACTCCCAGGCTTGCACCCGGGTACACGATACTCACACTGCCCAACCCGTATTGGCCGGCAATCCGGACGCGAAGCCGTGCCCTGAGCTGGTTAATCTGACCCTCATCAGCCTGATTTTCCGCTTTACTCAGGCAGGCTACCAGGAACTCATCGCCCCCCAGGCGGCCGATAATCTCGTCTTCGGTCTTTTCATCTGACAGACGTTTGCCGACCTCAATGAGAAATTGATCGCCTGCTTCATGCCCGTACTGGTCGTTAATCCGTTTAAAATCATCCAGATCGATAAAAGCGATAATTACGTTGCGTTTAAGGTGGCGGCCTAAAGAAAACAGGGTATTGAGATCTTCAAAGATGGCGCGGCGGTTGGGTAAACCGGTGAGAACGTCGGTAAAGGAATAGGCGATGAGCGCTGCATTCGCTTCTCGAAGTTGAGAAAGCAACGACTCTTTCTGAATATACTGGGCAATCAGCCCGGCAAAGAGTTTTAGCACGTGTTCGCCGCGTTCACTGAGCAGCTTCTTTTCCGTGCTGGTCGCACAGAGCGTGCCGTACAGGGAACCATCCGCCAGGTGAACCGGCACGCTCATGTACGTGGTAATACCGAGCGCTTTCGCGGCATCGCAATCCGCCCAGCGTTCAGGAACCTCGTTACTGAAAATGGTGTCACTGTCCAGCGCACGTTTGCACAATGTATCGCCCCAGGGCACGCTTAGTCCCTCCGGGATCTGCATCTGCTTACTGTTTCGGGCATACAAAATATGCTGAAGACGGGCATTGATATCGACCTTCGTCAGGTAGGTCGACTCTATTTCGGTCACAAGTTCCAGCATCTCCAGCAACTGGCGAACGAGACTTTCAAGGGATTGTTCCGTGGTGAGCGTTTCTGACACTCGGGCCAGGATGATATCTGACATGACGTAGGTTGACTCCCATGCACAAGACGTCTGCATCTGCATGTTATGCTGAAAATTTCGACTTCAGCCATAGTAAAACATGAATGGTGAGAATTTTATATATCCACCAGAAGCAGGCAGGGGAGAAAAAGGCCCCGTTGTTGAGACCGGGGCAAAGACATCTTGATTACGGAATGATGTTCTCTGGTCATAAGGAGAACACGCCTCACTATAGTGTTGAAAAGTGCAGTTAAAATGGAGAAATGATGGAGAAAGCGACGGCGACCCGTTACCCTTATCTTCTGATGATGTAAAAAGGATCAACACGATGAGATTTCTGCTTTTGGCTCTCGCGCTACCCCTGGCGGCCTGTACCACAAAAACGTCTCCACCTGTTGCCCCACCGCCGCCGCATAGGGTGGGGATGGCTAACCCTGCCTCTGTCTATTGTCTGGAAAAAGGGGGAGAGCAGATCCCAATCCAGAGCCCGCAGGGCGTGCGTACGGAGTGTAAATTGCCCGGTGGCGAAGTGATCGACGAATGGGAGCTCTACCGCCGCGATCATCCGCAACCCGCCAGGTGACAGCAGGACAAAGATTGCGATACACTTCTCTTTAGGATTATTCTTAGCCAGTTTCTGGCCACCGTTATCGTGAGAGAAGTATGTTTCAGCTTAAACCGGGCAGCATGGCGTTGATCATTGGTGCCCGCACGGCCTCAGGCCGTCGCAATGTGGGTAAATCCGTTGAGTTGTTTGGCCTTTGCCAGCCCGGCCAGCGCTTTGTTAACCCGGTTAATGGCGTGATGACGCAGCTGCCTGCGACAGCGGATCGCGCGCTCTGGCTGGTAACTGGCGATGTCTACGCCTTTGATAATCAGCACGGTTTTGCGTTTGTGCGCGCCGAACATCTGCTGCCGCTCACGCCGGATGAGGCACCGCAAACCTTCGATGCGCTGACGGCCAGCTAATCACAGATGGCGCAGCCAGTCGGCTAAGACCATTGCGTGATTCTGTTCGGTATTTTTCGCGGCGTAGAGAAGGGTTAAGGTTTGCTGTCTGGCGAGGGTTGCAAGACGCAAACCATCGTCTTTATGCTGCGCCAGCTCTTCCCTATACGCCAGGCTGAAGGCAGCGAAATCAATGGTTTCACTGTGAAAGGCCTTACGTAACCCGTCAGAAGGCGTGAGCGCCTTGCACCATTCATTATGCACAAGGTCTGCTTTTTTCACCCCTCGCGGCCACAGTCTGTCCACTAGCACCCGATAACCATCCTCCGGGGCTGCCTGTTCATAGACGCGCTTGCACTGAATCATCATTTCCCCCTCCCAATTTAAGGTATTGTGATTATTGCAGAAGATCGGTAGTCTGAGGTTCCTTATGTTATCTGATAATACTCTGGCATAAGGAACCTTTCATGGAACACCTCCCGGTTAAAACGACGCTGCGCATTGCGCTGGTTGGCGATTACAATCCCGATGTGATTGCGCACCAGGCGATCCCGTTGGCCATTGATGATGCTGCTGCAGTACTGGATCTCACCGCTGATTACGACTGGCTAGCGACGACGGAGCTGACCAGCCCTGAAGACCTGGTGGGTTACGATGCCATCTGGCTGGTTCCTGCAAGCCCCTACAAAAACACCGAAGCCGCCTTTATCGCTGCACGCTACGCGCGCCAAAACAGCATTCCGTTTCTCGGCACCTGCGGCGGTTTCCAGCATGCATTGATTGAGTATGCGCGTAATGTGCTCGGCTGGAGCGATGCGGCGCACGCCGAAACGGACACCGAAGGCTCAATGGTGATTGCGCCGCTGACCTGCTCGCTGGTGGAAAAAACCGATGCGATTGAACTGCGCAACAACACGCTTATTGCGAAAGCCTACGGCAAGCCGGAAATTGAAGAGGGATATCACTGCAACTACGGCGTATCCCCGGAATTTGCGCAGGAGCTGGAGAGCGGTGATATGCGCGTGACGGGCTGGGACGAGCAGGGGGAAATCCGTGCCGCAGAGCTGGTCACCCATCCGTTCTTCGTGATTACCTTATTCCAGCACGAGCGTGCAGCGCTGGCGGGGCGTCCGGTGGTGTTAGTACAGGCGATGCTGCGTGCGGCACGAGGATAAATAACAGGCAGACCGTCAGGTCTGCCACTGTTTTTAGCGGGGCGTGATCTCCCGGTCGCGCCCGGCAAGCATGCCGCAGATGGCCATCACCACCGAGGCCAGCGCGCAGGCCAGAAGGGGGATCTGCCAGTCACCGGCGGTATCGTGAATTTTCCCCATCAGCGGAGGCCCGCAGGCGGCCAGAAGATAACCAATCGACTGCGCCATACCGGACAGTGCCGCCGCCTGATGAGCAGAGCTGGCGCGCAGGCCGATGAACGTCAGACCGAGGATCATCGTTGCTCCGGTGCCAAAGCCAAACACCAGCGTCCACACGACTGCCAAATCCGGTGCAAACCAGAAACCGGCCGCACTTACTGCGCACATCAGGGCTACGGCGCCGGCGATCCCGCGTTGATCATTCAGGCGATGCAGGATCAGCGGTACGGCAAGGCCCGGAATGGCCGTGGCCAGCTGTAAGAGCCCGTGCATGGAGCCTGCCTGCGCTTCGCTGTAGCCGTGGCTGAGTAATATCGCGGGTAACCAGCCGATGATGACGTAGTAAATCAGCGAGTTAATGCCGAGAAAGAGCGTCACCTGCCAGGCGAGGGCAGAACGCCATATGGCGCGGTTGTGCAGCGCCCCTGCACCGGTCACCGTAGCGACCTGCTTCTGGCGCCACTGCGGCAGCCAGAGCAGCAGCGCCAGCAGGGGAAAGATCATCAGCATTAGCAGCGCGCCATGCCAGCCTGCGGCCCCCTGAGCGAGAGGAACAATCAGCGCCGAACCGAGCGCCGCCGAAACGCCCATCGTCAGGGAATAGGCCCCGGTAAGGCGGGCAACCTGGCCGGGAAAGTCGCGTTTGATTAAGCCCGGTAACAGCACATTCCCGAGCGCGATCCCGCAACCTATCACCGCCGTGCCGGTAAACAGCAGGGCCGCGGAGGGCAGAGAGCGCACGGCAATCCCGGCGCAGATCAGCAGCAGGGCGAGGAACAGGCTGCGCTCCATGCCGATACGCCGTGCTACGCCCGCGGCAAGCGGCGAGACAAGGGCAAACGCTAATAGTGGCAGGGTGGTTAGCAGGCCGGTTTGCGCGGTGGTTAATCCATATTCAAGGCGAATGGTATCGAGCAGCGGCGCTGCTCCGGTAAAGGTGACGCGAAGCGTCGTGGCAATCATCAGAATGCCGGCGATCAGCAGCGCGCCTTTGCGAGTAGCAGTAGTCATTGTTTTCTCATACGTTCAGGCGAGCGCACACAATACCGATTTTCGCCGTGGTTGAAATCAGGCTAAAATGACAGTTTATCGCTAATATCGGACAACCTGATGAACGGTCTGGGACTCGACGGCTACGATCCCGATAGCCAATTGGATGCGGCGGTCGCGTTTCGCATCCGCGTGGTAGCGCAGGAGCAATATATTCCGCTCCATCAGCACCGCAAAGGGCAGCTGATTCTGGCGCTGGGTGGTGCAATCACCTGCGAGGTAGAAAATGCCATGCTGATGGTACCGCCCCAGTATGCCGTGTGGATCCCCGGGCAGATGCCCCACAGCAACAGGGCCACGCCAGGCGCGCAGCTCTGCTTTTTGTTTATTGAACCGGGTGCCGTCAGTCTGCCGGACCGGTGCTGTACCCTGAAAATATCGCCGCTGGTGCGGGAGCAGATTCTGTCGCTGGCGGGAAAAACGCGTGAGCAACTGCCGCTTGCCACCACCTCGCGTCTGGTGGATGTGCTGTTTAATGAACTGCCGCTCCAGCGACAGGAGCATTTACAGCTGCCCGTTTCCCCTCATCCTAAAATTCGGTTGATGAGCGAAAAGATGGCGGAAGAGCCCGCCGCGTGGCAGACGCTGGCGCAATGGGCGAGCCACTTTGCCATGAGTGAGCGCAACCTGGCGCGGCTGGTGGTCAAAGAGACGGGCTTAAGCTTTCGCCGCTGGCGTCATCAGCTGCAGTTGATTGTGGCGTTGCAGCTGCTGATTGGCGGGAAGTCAGTTCAGCAGGTGGCGCAGTCACTTGGTTATGACTCCACCACCGCCTTTATTACGATGTTTAAAAAGGGGCTTGGGCAAACGCCCGCGCGCTATATTGCCAGCCTGACTACGACTTCCCAATAAACAGCGAAACCAGCCCGGCGGCAATGAGCGGGCCCACCGGAACGCCGCGAAAGAGCGCCACGCCAAGCACCGTTCCCACCAGCAGGCCAGCCACCAGCGAGGGCTGGCTGCTCATCAACGTGACGCCGCGACCACCCAGCCATGACACGAAAATCCCCACCGCGATAGCCACCAGTGATTTCCAGTTAACAAACGAGTGCAGCAGCGTTGAGGCCGGAAGCGTGCCGCTGGCAATGGGGGCCATCACCCCAATGGTCAAAATGATTATCCCGATCGTCAGGCCTTGTTTTTCTATCCACGGGAAAAAAGTGTTTAACGGGGTGACGCGCACAATGATCAACACCAGGATCGAGATGGCGACGGTGGTGTTATGGCTGATAAAGCCGAGTGCAGCGAGTGCCAGTAGAATAAGCAGAGTAGGGTCAAACATGAGGAGTCCTTGCCAGAATATTAAGCCTGCTTACTTTACGCGGAAAAACGGCTGACGACAGTGTTTTAAAAAAAATAGGAGATTGTCATATCCGTGTCATTTGCAGGGGATAAAACGGCATCAGGCATCGCAAAGGGTCGCTAAGATGAACGATCACATGTTTGTTGAAACGCTGATTATCTCCTCATCGTTTTTCGCTATTGCGGTGATTTTGATCGCATCAGTTCTGTTTCTGGAAAAGAGAGGCTGACAGCGGCGTCAGCCATCACGGTCACGCTTTACGAAACGTCACCAGTTCAGGGCGGGCAATGCGCAGATAATCCTGGGTATCCATGATCACGGATTTTTCCAGCAGACCGGCGTTGAACGCGATTTCGTCAAAACGCTCGAACAGGAGCGGGTCGGCGACCAGCGTCAGATCCGGATGGAAGCTAAACGGTGGGATAGCACCAAACACGCAGGCGGTCAGATGATCAACTTCGGCCGGGCTTGCGAGAGAGGCTTTTAAGCCGCCGAAATGGCTGGCAAGCTGGCTCAGGTCGGCCTGCTGGTCAGCGGCCAGGATCGCCAGAACGTGTTTTTTTACGCCGTTTCCCTTCACTTTGCAGACCAGCGCTTTTGCGCCTTGCCCCAGTTCGGTTCCGCGGATTTCGCTTACCGCTTCGCATTTTCCTACGGCCTCGTGCTCCATCACGCGAAAGCGCGCACCATGCTGCGTTAACAGCGAAATGAGTTGCTGGTGGGTAGCCGTACCCTTAACCTCATCAGACATAGTCAGTTTACCTGTTATCTGCCAATACGCAGTTTCCAACAGTAGCACAGATCTTTTTGCGAAGGGGATGGACGAAGGGCAAAGAAAACAGCCAGCGTGTCGCTGGCTGTGGGGTCAGGCATTGCTGGTGGCCGATTGCTTGTGGAACAGCTCCCGGAATACCGGATAGATATCATCCTGGTCACGTATGTGTTGCATGGCGAAATTTTCGAACATCGATTGCAGATGTTCATATTCACGCCACAGCGTCTGGTGAGCACGACGCGTGATTTCGATATAGCTGTAGTAACGCACCACCGGCAAAATTTTCTTCGCCAGAATGTCGTGACACAGCGGCGAATCATCCGCCCAGTTGTCGCCATCCGACGCCTGCGCAGCATAGATGTTCCACTGAGCCGGATCGTAACGCTCTTTCACCACCTCATCCATCAGCTTCAGGGCGCTCGATACGATGGTGCCGCCGGTCTCCTGCGAGTAGAAGAACTCATGTTCATCCACCTCTTTGGCCTGGGTGTGGTGGCGGATATAAACCACTTCCACGTTCTTATAGGTTCTGCTCAGGAACAGATAGAGCAGAATGTAAAAACGCTTCGCCATATCCTTAGTGGCCTGGTCCATTGAACCGGAGACGTCCATCAGACAGAACATGACAGCCTGGCTCGAAGGCTCCGGCCGTTTTTCGTAGTTTTGATAGCGCAGGTCGAAGGTATCAATAAACGGTACCCGCTCAATCTTCGCCCTCAGCTCGGCAATCTCTTTACGCAGGCGCTCCTCTTCCAGCAGTTGCGCCGGTTCTGTGTTTTCTACCACCTTCAGGCTGCTTTCCAGTTCGCGCAGCTCCCGCCGTTTACCGGCCGTCATGGCCGTGCGCCGCGCCAGCGAGTTCTGCAGCGAACGAACGACGCTGATATTGGCCGGTACGCCGTTCGCGGTATAACCCGCGCGATGGGTTTTGTATTCGTTAAGCTGACGGTGCTGGTTCTTTTTCAGATTAGGCAGCGCCAGATCTTCAAAGAGCAGGTCGAGATACTCATCTTTTGAGATCTGAAAGACGAATTCATCCTGACCTTCACCATCCTGACTGGCCTGTCCTTGACCGCTTCCAGAACCGCCGCCGCCTCCTTGTGGGCGCTCGATTCTGTCGTTCTGAACGAAGTGGTCATTACCTGGGTGTACGCGATGGCGCAGGCCGCCACGCCCCTGATGAAACATCGGTTCGCTGATGTCATCGGTGGGGATGGAGACAGACTCGCCGCTGTCGACGTCGGTTACCGAGCGTTTGTTGATGGCCTCGGAGATCGACTGTTTAATTTGCGCTTTGTAACGGCGCAAGAAGCGCTGGCGATTCACCATGCTCTTGTTTTTGCCGTTCAGACGCCGGTCAATAAACCAGGTCATATACCCCCCGTACTGCATTTGCCAACTTGCATTTTGTCGGCCCGGTGAGCGTTAAACGCTACCGGGCACTTGTTTTAAGACGATTTCCGTACGCGCAGATACCATTCGCACAGCAAACGAACCTGTTTGCGGGTGTAGCCTTTTTCCATCATACGGTCGACAAAATCGTCGTGTTTTTTCTGCTCGTCAGTTGAGGTTTTGGTGTTAAACGAAATGACGGGTAACAGCTCCTCGGTGTTAGAGAACATTTTCTTCTCGATGACCGTGCGCAGTTTCTCGTAGCTGGTCCAGTTCGGATTACGACCGTTGTTATGCGCTCTGGCACGCAGTACGAAGTTCACAATTTCGTTACGGAAGTCTTTCGGGTTACTGATCCCGGCAGGCTTCTCAATTTTTTCCAGTTCCGCATTCAGGGATTCACGGTCAAACAGCTGTCCGGTATCCGGGTCGCGATACTCCTGATCCTGGATCCAGAAGTCAGCATAAGTGACGTAACGGTCAAAGATGTTCTGGCCGTATTCTGAATAGGATTCCAGGTAGGCCGTCTGGATCTCTTTGCCAATAAACTCGGCATATTTCGGGATCAGATAACCTTTCAGGAAGTCAAGATAACGTTCCGCCTGCTCCTGTGGGAACTGTTCGCGTTCAATCTGCTGCTCCAGCACATAGAACAGGTGAACCGGGTTGGCCGCCACTTCCGCATGGTCGAAGTTAAACACGCGGGAGAGGATCTTAAACGCGAAACGCGTGGACAGACCGTTCATGCCCTCGTCGACACCCGCGTAATCGCGGTACTCCTGATATGACTTCGCTTTCGGGTCGGTATCTTTCAGGCTTTCCCCGTCATACACGCGCATTTTGGAGTAGATGCTGGAGTTTTCCGGCTCTTTCAGACGCGACAGGATGGAGAAGCGCGACAGCGTTTCCAGCGTGCCCGGTGCGCATGGGGCATGCATTAGCTCACTGTGGTTAAGCAGTTTTTCGTAAATTTTGATCTCTTCGGAGATCCGCAGGCAATAAGGCACTTTGACGATGTACACACGGTCAAGGAACGCCTCATTGTTTTTGTTATTTCGGAAGGAGACCCACTCTGATTCGTTCGAGTGCGCCAGGATGATGCCGTTGAACGGCAGGGCAGAGATACCTTCCGTCCCGTTGTAGTTCCCCTCCTGGGTGGCCGTCAGCAGCGGATGCAGCACTTTAATGGGTGCTTTAAACATCTCGACGAATTCCATAATGCCCTGGTTCGCCCGGCACAGTGCGCCGGAGTAGCCGTAGGCATCCGGGTCATTCTGGGCGTAATTTTCCAGCTTACGGATATCGACTTTACCGACCAGCGCCGAGATGTCCTGGTTGTTCTCATCACCCGGTTCCGTTTTGGCGATGGCGATCTGCTCCAGAATGGATGGCCACACTTTCACGACGCGGAATTTGGTGATATCGCCACCAAACTCATGCAGGCGTTTCGCCGCCCACGGCGACATGATGGTGCCGAGATAACGACGCGGAATGCCGTACTCTTTATCCAGAATTTGCGCATCTTCCTGCGGGTTAAACAGGCACAGCGGATGGTCGTTCACCGGGCTGCGTTCACCTTTGGCGCTCAGCACATAGATAGGCACGCGCTGCATCAGCGATTTCAGCCGTTCAGCCAGCGACGATTTACCGCCACCCACCGGGCCGAGTAAATAGAGGATCTGTTTCTTCTCTTCCAGACCCTGAGCAGCATGCTTCAGGTAGGAGACGATTTGCTCGATGGCATCTTCCATGCCATAGAACTCTTCAAACGCCGGGTATCGGGCGACCACCCGATTCGAAAAGAGACGGGAAAGCCGTGGTTCCTGGGCAGTATCAACCATGTTTGGCTCACCAATAGCCATCAATAGCCGTTCTGCCGCGTTGGCATAGGCACTGCGATCTTGCCGACAGATGGTAAGAAACTCCTGCAGTGTGAACTCTTCGTCCTTGGCAGCTTCATAGCGCTGGCGATAGTGATCGAATATATTCATGGCATGCCGTCCTTTCGTTTTTTAGCACAGGATAAGAGCCGTTCGTATGAGTAGTGGAGGCTCCCGGAAGAGAATCTCTCGCACCTCACTGCCAGAGCAGCAACCTGTGTGCCAGGTCAGACGCTAAGAACCGCAGGGCGTGCAGGAAAACTCTTCTTAAATTAAAGCGTAGATGGCATTTGCAAAACTTGCATGCTGATAAAATCTAATTTCAATGACATATCAATAACTCATCCAAAAATATCCATTGCCGTTATATGTCATACGGGCATTTTTCACCCTGCGGTCACAGAAGTGAAAACGGCCTGTCATCTGAAAAATGAAAAATAACGGGTTAATCAAACTGATTAGCAGGCAAAAAATTTGGGGAAGTACGGGTCTGGCGGTTACACTTCTCCCGCTGATTATTTGACTACAGGAAAGAATGGATTGTGACCAAACTCAAACTTCTGGCATTGGGCGTACTCGCCGCGACCGCAGTTAGCACCGCACAGGCGGAAAGCCAGTGGACGGTAGGTGCGGGCGTTGGCGTCATTAACAGCCCGTATAAACAGTATGATCGTGATGTTTATCCCGTTCCGGTTGTCACCTATGAAGACGATAACTTCTGGTTCCGTGGACTGGGCGGCGGCTACTATCTGTGGAACGATACGGCCGATAAGCTCTCCATTATGGCCTACTACGATCCGACGCACTTCAAACCGGGTGACAGCGACAGCCACGCCCTGCGTCGACTCGACAAGCGTAAGAGCACCATGATGGCGGGTCTCTCTTATGTGCATAACACCGAGTATGGCTTCCTGCGTACCGCGCTGGCGGGAGACACGCTGGATAACAGCAACGGCTTTATCTGGGATCTGGCCTGGCTCTATCGCTACACGAACGGTGCGTTAACCCTGACGCCAGGTATTGGTGTGCAGTACAACAGTGAGAACTACAACGACTACTACTATGGCGTCTCTAAGAATGAGTCCCGTCGTAGCGGTCTGAAGAGCTACAGCGCAGATGATGGTTGGGATCCGTACCTGGAGCTAACCGCGAGCTACAACTTCTTGGGTGACTGGAACGTATACGGTACTGGCCGTTACGAGCGTCTGAGCGACGAAGTGAAAGACAGCCCAATGGTCGACAAGTCCTGGGCGGGTATTTTCTCTGTCGGTGTGACCTACAAGTTCTGATTGCGCATTAAAACAGTGCAATCTTAGCATTTTAACGGGGCGCTTGCGCCCCGTTTGCGTTGTGCTGGTGCGGTCAAAATAATACCGCGTCTTAGCGCTTCACAATGCGAATAGTTTGCCCTAAGCGAGACGGTTTTTCTTCGCTGGCTTTTTGCGCCGTAGTGACGCAGGCCGTTTCGACGCAGACAAACGTTTTGTAACCGTCATCGGGCACGTCGGCCATGCTCACTGAGAGTGCCGGACCTGGGTTCCAGCCCACCACGTTGCTGTGATGATGGTGAATCACTTCGATGCCACGGTTGAGGGCACTGTCGTGGATCACATTGCACGCTTCCGGATGCAGGTAAACGCGGTCGGTACGGTCAGGGAAGGTCTGCACGCCGTCGCTGAGTTTCCCTTCTTTTGCATTGTCCACTTTGTCGATATAGGTATCGCCAAGGCCGCTCACTTTTACCGCGCTGATATCACCCACGTTGAAGTAGGTGTGCAAGGCAGAGGTCGTTTCAAACTCGCCGTGCGCTTCCAGCTCAATCTCGCAGGTTTTACCCAGCTTGAAGCGGGCGTACAGGGTAAACTCGTGAGGCCACAGCGCACGGGTCTCGTGATTGGCCTGAAGCTCAAAGGTCAGCACGGCACCGTTATCATCTTCGTTATGCGCTTTCAGGGTCCACTGCTGGTTGCGGGCAAAACCATGAGAAGGCAGTCCCTGCTGCGCTGACGGGCCAAACCATGGCCAGCAGACAGGCACGCCGCCGCGGATCGCCGCTCCTTTTTTGAAAGAAGTCGCATCGCTCAGCCACAGCACTTCCGTTTCACCTTCCGGTTTCCAGGAGAGCAGGTGGGCGCCGTTCAGCGCAACGGAGGCTTTCACACGCGGGTGGTCAACGACGATAACATCAGCGCCGTCAATCTGGCGACGGGAGAGCACAGGGGTAAGTTGTTCGACTACCGGAAGTGCAAAAATTTTATTAATCATTAAGCAATCCTCTGTCTTATAAATAAAAAAGGCGACCGAAGTCGCCTTTTTGGATCAAGCACTCATTCCAGTTTATTTGGAGATGTGAGCGATCAGGTCCAGTACTTTGTTAGAGTAGCCGGTTTCGTTGTCGTACCAGGATACCAGTTTAACGAAGTTGTCGTTCAGTGCGATACCTGCTTTAGCATCGAACACGGAAGTGCATACTTCGCCGTTGAAATCGGTAGATACAACGTCGTCTTCGGTGTAACCCAGAACGCCTTTCATTGGGCCTTCGGAAGCAGCTTTGATTGCTTTCTTGATGTCTTCGTAAGAAGCAGCTTTTTCCAGACGAACGGTCAGGTCAACAACGGATACGTTAGGAGTTGGAACGCGGAACGCCATACCAGTCAGTTTGCCATTCAGTTCTGGCAGTACTTTACCTACCGCTTTAGCAGCACCGGTAGAGGATGGGATGATGTTCTGAGCCGCGCCACGGCCGCCACGCCAGTCTTTGTGAGACGGGCCGTCAACGGTTTTCTGAGTAGCGGTGGTCGCGTGAACGGTAGTCATCAGACCTTCGATGATGCCGAAGTTGTCGTTGATAACTTTTGCCAGCGGTGCCAGGCAGTTGGTGGTGCAGGATGCGTTAGAAACGATATCCTGGCCAGCGTAAGTTTCGAAGTTAGCACCACGAACGAACATTGGGGTGTTGTCTTTGGAAGGACCAGTCAGAACAACTTTTTTCGCACCCGCGGTGATGTGTTTACGCGCAGTTTCGTCGGTCAGGAAGATACCGGTTGCTTCAGCAACAACGTCAACACCGATTTCGTTCCATTTCAGGTTAGCTGGGTCTTTCTCAGCAGTAACGCGGATGGTTTTGCCATTAACAACCAGGTGGCCGTCTTTCACTTCAACGGTGCCGTCGAAACGACCGTGAGTTGAGTCGTACTTCAGCATGTACGCCATGTATTCAGCGTCCAGGAGATCGTTGATACCAACGATTTCGATGTCAGAACGTTTCTGAGCAGCACGGAAAACAATACGGCCGATACGGCCAAAACCGTTGATACCTACTTTGATAGTCATATATTCCACCAGCTATTTGTTAGTGAATAAAAGGTTGCCTGTAAAATTACAAAAACCTTACGCAGCGTCAAGCGGAATCGTGTCAATCATTGCGACAAATCAATCCTGTGACTAACGTTTGTGCGACTGACTCGCCTCACTTTCCCTTTGAGCTAGCAACCACATGGGGGCTGCGCCCGGAATTTTAAAGGCCTCGCAGGATAAATATGTGAGCATGATCACAATTGCCTGACCGCCTTTTCGCGACACATAAGTTTAGATCAAAAGTGCACGCAAGGGTGTTAATGTTTTGTTAGAATCCGGGTTAAAAGGTGTCTGTTTCTACAGCGAGATGTAAGCATATGTCGAACCAACGTAACCCTGAAGATTTGAAAAAAAACCTCACAGAAATGCAGTTTTACGTGACGCAGAATCACGGCACGGAGCCGCCATTTACTGGGCGTTTACTGCACAACAAACGCGATGGCGTATACCATTGCCTGGTCTGTGACGCCCCCCTGTTCAATTCACAAACGAAATACGATTCTGGCTGCGGCTGGCCGAGCTTTTACGAGCCGGTGAGCGATGACGCGATCCGCTACTTAACTGACTCGTCGCACGGGATGGTGCGTACCGAAATTCGCTGCGGCAACTGCGATGCGCACCTGGGGCATGTCTTCCCGGATGGCCCTCAGCCAACGGGCGAGCGTTTCTGCGTTAACTCAGCTTCTCTGAGCTTTAGCGACGATGAAAACGGCGACCAGATTAAAGGTTGAAAAAACGATTCAGCAAATTATTCCTTTGAAAGGGAGAGATCGTGAATATTGATGACATGATTAACGGTATGACGCCGGAAGTTTATCAGCGTCTGGTCACCGCCGTTGAGCTGGGGAAATGGCCTGATGGCGTTGCCTTAACCCCGGAGCAAAAAGAGAACAGTCTGCAGCTGGTCATGCTGTGGCAGGCGCGCAACAATACCGATGCGCAGCACATGACAATCGATACCAACGGCCAGATGGTGATGAAGAGCAAGCGTGAACTGAAGGAAGAGTTTGGTATCACGCCAAAGCCGATTGCGACGATGAAAATACAATAACGGTGTGGGTTGATGCCCTCACTCAACCCTCTCCTTGTGGGAGAGGGTTTGATTGCCTCACTACTTGTGCGAGATCCCGAGCGACTCTGCCAGCTGCTTCGCTAACTGGTTATTATCATCCGCCCCATACTCCCAGAACATTGCGCCTGCCAGACCTTTCTCTTTGATATAGTCCGCTTTGATAGCGACGGAACGTGGATTCTCATACGAGAGGGCAAACAGATCCTTCCCGTCGGCGCCCTTCACGGAAAGCCACGGCACTTTCGCCTGGTCGTCCCAGTGTTCAGTAAAGCGCTTTTGCGGGTCGTTTAGCAGTTTCTTCACGATATCGTTGTACTTCACGTAGGTATCTTTGGTCAGGTCATAACCGAGTGATCTGAACAACCCGATCTCCTGAGGGCCGAAGTAAGGCTGTGTCACCGGATTGTTTTGCGCATCGGGCTTGCTCCAGTCAATGCCCGGTTCTACAGCGCGTTTTGGCACGCGCCCATAGAAACCAATCCCAAGGTTCATCTGCTGTGGCTTCAGCCCCGCGGCCAGATAATTGTTCACCACAAAATCAACGCTGTATTTATCTGCTGCCGCCACGGTCGGCCAGGCGCTGGAGTCATACAGGTTCGCGTTAAAATACTGAGTGCCGTACGCCATGTCGTAGGTCATCAGGTTGATATAGTCAAGAAGGGGAGCAATGGCTTTCACATCGACCCAGCTTTTCGGACTTTCCGCATTGGCCCCAACCGCAATCGTGACCAGTTTTTTCTGCCCGAAGGCGGCACGCAGCTCTTTCAGCAGGAAGGTGAAGTTATCCCGGTCTGCAGGCGTGCTTGCGACCAGCCCCCATGCGCCGTTTACCGGGTACTCCCAGTCAAGGTCGATCCCGTCCAGACCGTATTTCTCAACAATCTCCTGCGCCGAGCGAATAAACACCGCGCGGCTCTCTTTGGTGGCTGCTGCGCCCGAGAAACCGCGGGCACCCCAGCCGCCGACGGAAAGCAGAACGTTTAAATTCGGGTTTTGTTTACGAAGCTGTGGGATAAGCGCCAGGTCGGACGCCACTTTCGGAGATAACCAGATCTGATGCAGCTTCGCCGGATCTTTCAATGCGGCGTTGGTTTCGTCTTTTTCGTTATTGTAGATAAGGCCAAACGAATAGTTCAGGTGGGTGATCTGGGGGACATCAAGCGTATTGATATCGCCGCCGGGTCCGGCAGTGACATCACCACCGCCGTTGAAGTAGCCCACGGACATCAGGGGAGCGGCGTAAGCAACTGACGCGCAAAGCAAGGGTAAAGCTGCTAGCAATGGCAAACGTTTCATAGGTGTTCCTCTTTGACATAATAAAAATAACCACGCCACAGAAAAAGCGTGGCGAAAAAACAGCCTGAAAAGCATAGCACTGCCGCTTCGCTGGTGATGCGAGGGAGTTCACTTTATGGGGATCGGAGTGGAAATGCCGGGAAAGGCGAAGCCGCCCTCCCGGCATAAAAGACTACGCCTGCGTCTCCAGCCAGTCTGCCAGCGTATACAGCGTCGCGCCTTCAGCGGCCATATCCATAAACGCCTGCGCGCTGTCCTGCGGTTGAATGTTCACCCCGCGACAGCCGTCGGTGATGACGCTGACCGTATAACCCAACTGGAGCGCGTCCAGCACGGTAAACTTCACGCAGTAGTCCGTTGCCAGCCCCAGCACAATCAGCTCGGTGATTTCGTGGTGACGTAACCACGCGTCCAGCGCCGTTTTCTGACGATGTCCGTTATCGAAAAAGGCGCTGTAGCTGTCAATAGCCGGGTTTTCGCCTTTATGAAACACCGCGTCGATGGCTTTCTGATTCAGCAGCGGATGTAGCGCAGCGCCTTCCGTTTGCTGCACGCAGTGATCGGGCCAGAAGGTTTGCGCCAGACCGTCGAGCTCACCCTGGCTGAAGGGTTCAACGCCGTGCTGGCTGGCAAAACTGCCATGGTTGGCCGGATGCCAGTCCTGGCTTGCGACAACGGCTTCACCGCGCAATTTACACCAGTCAATCAGGGTATTGGCCACGTCGACCGTGCTGTCACCTTCTGCGACGGCCAGTGCGCCGCCCGCGCAGAAATCATTTTGCAAATCGACCAGTAACAGGGCGCGTTGCTTCATGAGGCCTCCTTATTCGTCCGGGGTCAGTTCGCCGCGCAGGTTTTGCATCATGGCGCTGCGAATGGACTGGATGTCCAGATCCTGACTCAGTAAATAATGAAGTTTAGTCAGTGTGGCCTCGACGGTCATATCGAATCCGCTGATCACCCCCGCATGCGCCAGAGCGTTTCCGGTGGCATAGCCGCCCATATTGACCTTGCCGGACATACATTGCGTCAGGTTAACCACCACAATCCCGCGCTCGCTCGCTTCCTGCAGCTCTTTCAGGAATTCACTGTTCTGCGGCGCGTTACCCACGCCGTAGGAGCGCAAAATCAGCGCTTTTACCGGCTGGCGCAGGAAGTTACGCACCACATCAGCAGAGATGCCCGGATAAATGGTTACCACACCGATCGGCTGCGGGGTGATCGGGTGAACGATCAGCTCGCCTGAGGTGGTCGGCGCAGGCGGCGTGCCCAGACGACGAATATGAATACCCGCTTCCAGCAGCGGTTGCAGGTTTGGTGAGGCGAAGGCGTCAAACCCATCGGCGTGCGCTTTGGTGGTACGGTTGCCACGATACAGACGGTTGTTGAAGAACAGCGAGACCTCGTTAATCGGGTAGTTCGCCGCCACATAGAGAGAGTTAAGCAGGTTAATCTGTCCATCCGAGCGCAGTTCCGCCAGCGGAATTTGCGAGCCGGTGACAATCACCGGTTTGCTCAGGTTTTCCAGCATGAAGGAGAGCGCCGAGGCGGTAAAGGCCATGGTGTCGGTACCATGCAGGATCACAAAGCCGTCGTACTGGTCGTAATGGGCTTTGATGTCATCCGCGATATGCTGCCAGTCTTCCGGCGTCATGTCGGAGGAGTCCATCAGCGGCTCGTACTCGTGGATGGTAAAGTCAGGCATTTCCGGGCGGTGGAATTCCGGCATCAGGGCAAGCTGACGTTGAAGATGACCGGACACAGGAATATAGCCGTTTTCAGAGCGCTGCATCCCGATGGTACCGCCAGTGTAGGCTACATAAATCGATTTCTTCTGCATGGTAGTGATTTCTTGTTCTTCAAAAGAAAAAAATCCCCTCTTCACCGGAAGAGGGGACGGGGTTTAACGTACGTTTGCGCAGGTCAGGCAAAACGCGTAACGACTTTGTGGATCATTAAACGCCGCGAGCTTATCGCTTTCCGCTTTAATCGCTTTCGCGGCCGTGGCGACAGGCGCTGGCAGATAAGCCTGCAGCGCTTCCGGCAACATGGCGCGCACGGAGACGGACATGCTGTCCATCACCATATCGAAGAACGACGGCTCATCCTGATAGTATTCAACATGCCACTGTTTGAGCTTCGCCAGTTCGGCGGCTTTCTTCACCGCGTCATCAAAGTCACCCAGGCTATCGACCAGGCCGTTGCTCTTCGCATCCTGTCCTGTCCAGACGTGGCCCTGAGCAATTTCGTCGATCTGCTGCGGCGTCTTTTTACGCGAGTCAGCGACCAGCGTGATAAAGCGCTTGTAGCCATTCTCAATGCTGAGCTGCATCATCTCGGACACTTCAGGTGGCAGGGATTTGGTTACCGACACATCCGCCAGCGGTGAAGTGGCCACACCATCCGTATGTACACCCAGGTAATCCAGGCTGTTCTCTACCGTGTTGATCACCCCGAAGATGCCAATTGATCCGGTCAGGGTGCTTGGGTTAGCGACGATGTAGTTAGCCGGGGTTGAGATCCAGTAACCGCCGGAAGCCGCCATGCCGCCCATGGAAACCACCACCGGTTTACCTGCTGCACGCGCAGTGGCCAGCTCGGCGCGGATCACTTCAGAGGCGCTGACGCTGCCCCCCGGGCTGTTCACGCGCAGCACAATCGCTTTCACTTTCGGGTCAAGACGCGCGTCACGGATCTGCGACGCGGTGGTATCACCCCCGACGTTCCCCGGTGTCTCCTGACCATCCATGATTGCGCCATTGGCGAAGACGACCGCAACGCTGTCACCGCTCTCATCCGGTTTTTTCGCCGCGTAATCGTACATGCTGATCGCGCTGTAATTTTTATCCTCTTTGCTCCAGCCGAACTGTTTGCTCAGGGACTTTTCGATCTCCGCGCTGGTTCCCAGGGCATCGACCAGTTTGTTATCAAGCGCATATTTCGCGGTATCGCCGTCAACCTTGCGCAAGCCGTCCAGCACGCCCTGAGCACCAGGGAAGACCTGTGCAGGGGTAATCTGACGGTTACTGGCAACTGTGGTCAGGTAGTTCTGCCACAGCTCACCAATCCAGCGGCTGTCCGCTTCACGGGCGGCAGGGGACATGTCATCACGGATGAATGGCTCAACGGCAGATTTATACGTACCGACGCGGAACACGTGGGTGGTGACCTTCAGCTTGTCGAGCAGAGATTTGTAGTAAAGCCCGTTCGTGGCAAAGCCGTGCAGGTCGACCGTACCCTGAGGTGAAAGCCAGATTTTATTGGCAAAGCTCGCCAGATAATATTGCCCCTGGCTGTAGCTGTCGCCTATTGCGATCGCCGGTTTACCGCTGTCACGGAATTCACGCAGGGCTTTGCCGATGTACTGCATGGAAGGCTGGTCGGCCCCGGCAAAATCTTTCAGATCCAGCACGATACCCGTAATGTTGCGATCATCTTTTGCCTGACGAATGGTATCGACAATATCGAACAGGGAGTTTTCCTGCAGGCGGTCCGAGGTAGTGCCGAACAGCTGACGACCAATCACTCCCAGACGATTGCTGGTGGAAGGCTTATCGACAATCACGCCGGTGATGTCGAGCAGCAGCGCGCCGCGCGTCGAATGCTGTGACTGGTTTGCGTTACTGATGTGCATCCAGATGCCCGCGCAAACCAGCACCAGGAGGATGAAAACGAGGTTCATCACCAGGTTGCGGACGAAATTGAGCAGTCGCCACGTCCATTTAAAGAAACCGGCAAAGATTCGCCAAAGGGTTCGCATGTATTCTCCCTAACCAGAAAATGACTGTTTCCGTCGCCACTGGACGGTAATGTTGGGTTATCGTAATGACCCAACCGCCACTTGTCAGCAGGAATCGCCTGCCAGGCTGTAACAAAATCTGCCGTCGTGTTAATTTTGTGAGTAAATTTCAAGAAAGGAGTTAACCAATGGACGCACTTGAACTGCTTGTTAACCGCCGTAGCGCGTCACGTCTGGCGGAACCTGCGCCAGCGGGTGAGCAGCTGGAGAACATTCTGCGTGCCGGTATGCGTGCGCCGGATCACGGCACACTTCAGCCGTGGCACTTCTTTATTATTGAAGGTGAAGGCCGCGAGCGCTTCAGTCAGCTGCTGGAGCAGGGGGCGGTTGCCGCCGGTCAGGATGAGAAAGGGATCGATAAAGCCCGTAATGCGCCGTTCCGTGCACCGATGATTATCGCCGTCGTGGCGAAATGTCAGGCGGAGCATAAAGTGCCGGTCTGGGAGCAGGAGATGTCGGCGGGATGCGCGGTGATGGCGATGCAGATGGCCGCTGTTGCACAAGGCTTCAACGGTATCTGGCGTACCGGGCCACTGACTGAAAGCCCGGCGGTGCGCGACGGACTCAACTGCGGCGAGCATGACAAAATCGTCGGTTTCCTCTATCTCGGCACCCCTCAGCTTAAAGCCTCCAGCACCATTAGCGTGCCGGACACTACGCCTTTCGTCAGCCGTTTCTGATAACGCGCGCTAAACTGTCTGGATTCTGAGCATCTGCCGCAGAATTCAGACAGTCATACTTACCTCTTTAAGGAATGAGCGCTACCATAGCGCGATTGCATTGACAGGAGATGTCCATGAGCGAGCAAACCATTCGTTTAACGCAATACAGCCACGGAGCCGGTTGCGGTTGTAAAATTTCCCCCAAAGTGCTGGAAACCATCCTGCACAGCGAACAGGCGAAGTTTGTCGACCCGAACCTGCTTGTTGGCAACGAAACGCGTGACGATGCAGCGGTTTATGACTTGGGTAACGGCACCAGCATTATCAGTACCACTGACTTCTTTATGCCGATTGTCGATAACCCGTTCGATTTCGGGCGCATCGCAGCGACCAACGCCATCAGCGATATCTTCGCGATGGGCGGTAAACCGATTATGGCGATTGCGATTCTGGGCTGGCCGATCAACACCCTTGCGCCAGAAATAGCCCGCCAGGTGATTGAGGGCGGACGCTTTGCCTGCCAGCAGGCGGGGATTGCCCTGGCCGGTGGTCACTCTATTGATGCGCCGGAGCCGATCTTCGGTCTGGCGGTCACGGGCGTGGTGCCTACCGAGCGCGTCAAACGCAACAGCACCGCGCAGGCGGGTTGCAAGCTGTTCCTCACCAAGCCGCTGGGCATTGGCGTGCTGACCACCGCCGAGAAAAAATCCCTGCTGAAACCCGAGCATAAAGGTCTGGCAACGGAAGTGATGTGCCAGATGAACCTGGCCGGTGCCGCTTTCGCCAATATCGACGGCGTGAAGGCGATGACCGACGTCACCGGTTTTGGCCTGTTGGGGCATCTCTCTGAAGTGTGTCAGGGCGCGGGTGTGCAGGCGCAGGTCTGGTATCAGGACGTGCCGAAGCTGCCAGGCGTGGAAGCGTATATTGCCCAGGGCGCCGTGCCGGGCGGTACTCAGCGTAACTTTGCCAGCTATGGTCATCTGATGGGCGAAATGCCTGAAGAGTGGCGTAACCTGCTGTGCGATCCGCAAACCTCGGGTGGTCTGCTGCTGGCAGTCACGCCGGAGTCAGAAGCCGAGGTGCAGGCTACGGCCGCCGAGTTTGGTATTACCCTGACGGCGATCGGCGAACTGGTGACCGCGCGCGGTGGCCGACCGATGATTGAGATCCGTTAATTCGATGCGGTTGTTTATTGCCGAAAAGCCGAGTCTGGCTCGTGCCATCGCCGATGTGCTGCCTAAGCCGCATCGCAAAGGCGACGGCTTTATTGAATGCGGTAAAGGGCAGGTGGTCACCTGGTGCATTGGTCACCTGCTTGAGCAGGCACAGCCAGACGTCTACGACAGCCGCTATGCCCGCTGGAACCTCAACGATCTGCCTATCGTGCCGGAAAAATGGCGCCTGCAACCGCGCCCCTCCGTCACCAAACAGCTCAACGTCATTAAGCGCTTTCTGCATGAAGCGTCTGAAGTTGTCCACGCCGGTGACCCGGACAGGGAAGGACAACTGCTGGTGGATGAAGTGCTGGACTATCTGGAGCTGGCGCCGGAAAAACGCCAGCAGGTGCAGCGCTGCCTGATTAACGATCTCAACCCGCAGGCGGTGGAGCGGGCGATTTCGCGCCTTCGCGCCAACAGCGAGTTTATCCCGCTGTGCGTGTCCGCGCTGGCCCGTGCGCGCGCAGACTGGCTGTACGGGATCAACATGACCCGCGCCTACACGATCCTTGGGCGGAATGCCGGCTATCAGGGGGTACTCTCCGTTGGCCGCGTGCAAACGCCGGTGCTGGGGCTGGTGGTGCGCCGTGATGAAGGAATTGAAAACTTCGTCGCCAAAGATTTTTTCGAAGTGAAAGCGCACATCGTCACCCCGAAAGAGGAGCGTTTTACCGCCGTCTGGCAGCCGAGTGATGCCTGCGAATCGTATCAGGATGAAGAGGGCCGTCTGCTGCACCGTCCGCTGGCGGAGCACGTGGTCAACCGGATCACCGGTCAACCTGCCATCGTCACCAGCTATAACGATAAACGTGAATCCGAACCCGCACCGCTGCCGTTTTCACTTTCTGCCCTGCAGATTGAGGCCGCGAAGCGCTTTGGCCTGAGCGCGCAGAACGTGCTGGATATCTGCCAGAAGCTCTACGAAACCCACAAGCTCATCACCTATCCGCGTTCAGACAGCCGCTACCTGCCTGAAGAACACTTTGCCGGACGCCACGCGGTGATGAACGCCATCGGCGTGCATGCGCCGGATCTGCTGCCGCAGCCGGTCGTCAACCCGGATACCCATAACCGCTGCTGGGACGATAAAAAAGTCGATGCCCACCATGCGATCATCCCGACGGCGCGGGCCAGCAACGTCAACCTGACGGAGAACGAAGCGAAGGTCTATAACCTGATCGCGCGTCAGTATCTGATGCAGTTCTGCCCGGATGCGGTGTTCCGCAAGTGCGTCATTGAGCTGGAGATCGCCAAAGGCAAATTTATTGCCAAAGCGCGTTTTCTGGCGGAAGCGGGCTGGCGTACGCTGCTTGGCAACAAAGAGCGTGACGAAGAGAACGACGGTACTCCGCTGCCGGTGGTGGCTAAAGACGACGAGCTGCTGTGTGAGAAAGGGGAAGTGGTAGAGCGCCAGACGCAGCCACCACGCCATTTCACCGATGCGACGCTACTCTCCGCCATGACCGGGATTGCCCGTTTTGTGCAGGACAAAGAGCTGAAAAAGATCCTGCGCGCCACTGACGGGCTGGGAACCGAAGCGACCCGCGCGGGGATCATCGAACTGCTGTTCAAACGCGGCTTCCTGGAGAAAAAAGGGCGCTATATTCACTCCACCGAGCCGGGCAGGGCATTAATCCACTCCCTGCCGGAGTTGGCCGCCCGGCCGGATATGACGGCGCACTGGGAATCGGTGCTGACGCAAATCAGCGAGAAGCAGTGCCGCTATCAGGACTTTATGCAGCCGCTGGTGGGGACGCTGTACCAGCTGATCGATCAGGCACGCAGCACGCCGGTGAAGCGGTTCAGAGGAATGGTGGCACCGGGTGGTGGTGCGAAGAAACCGTTTAAAAAGAAAAAGAGCGCGGCCTGATACCTCCGGTTTTCTCCCTCTCCCCGTGGGAGAGGGCTGGGGTGAGGGCACCCGGCCGCACAATAAACTTTAAATCACACCCTGCCCAATCATCGCGTCCGCCACCTTCACGAACCCGGCGATATTCGCACCACGCACGTAGTTGGTTTGCGAGGCCTCACCGCCGTACTCTACGCAGGCGTGGTGAATATCCAGCATGATGTGGTGCAGACGGGCATCCACTTTCTCTGCTTTCCAGCCCAGACGCGCGGCGTTTTGCGCCATCTCCAGACCGGACGTTGCCACGCCGCCGGCGTTGGCGGCTTTGCCCGGTGCAAACAGTACGCCTGCTTCCAGGAACAGATCGGTAGCCTCGATGGTGGTTGGCATATTCGCCCCTTCGGCTACCGCTTTTACGCCATTGCTGATTAAGGTGCGGGCGGCTTCAACGTCCAGTTCGTTCTGGGTTGCACACGGCAGGGCGATATCCACCGGCACGCCCCACGGTTGTTTACCCTCAAGATAGGTCAGACCAAACTCGCGGGCATAATCGGCCACGCGGCCATCGCGACTGGCTTTGATTTCACACAGACGCGCCAGTTTCTCAGCCGTGAAGCCGGCTTCATCCACGACGGTACCGCTGGAATCAGACGCGGTGACCACGCGGGCACCAAACTGCATTGCTTTTTCGATGGCATATTGCGCCACGTTGCCGGAGCCGGAGACCGCCACGCGCATGCCTTCAAAGCCTAAGCCGTGGCGTTTCAGCATCGCTTCGGTGAAATAGACCAGACCGTAGCCGGTCGCTTCCGGGCGGATCAGGCTGCCGCCGAAGGAGAGTCCTTTGCCGGTAAAGACGCAGGCGCTGTTGTTTGAGAGCTTTTTCATCATTCCGGCCATAAAGCCCACTTCACGCCCGCCCACGCCGATATCACCGGCAGGGACGTCGGTGTCCGGGCCAAGGTGGCGATAAAGCTCGGTGATCAGCGCCTGGCAGAAACGCATCACTTCGCCTTCGCTTTTGCCTTTCGGATCAAAATCGCTGCCGCCTTTACCGCCGCCCATCGGCAGGGTAGTGAGCGCGTTTTTAAAGGTCTGCTCAAAGCCAAGGAATTTCAAAATCGACAGGTTCACTGAAGGGTGGAAGCGCATCCCGCCCTTAAACGGCCCGATAGCCGAGTTAAACTGCACGCGCCACGCGCGGTTGACCTGCACCTGATTGCGGTCGTCCACCCACGCCACGCGGAACTGGATCACGCGCTCAGGTTCGACGAGGCGCTCAAGCAAAGACATCTGACGATAACGTGGGTTTTGTTCCAGGAAGGGCCACAGGGTGGTCATTACTTCACGTACGGCCTGCGCAAACTCGCTCTGATGCGGGTCGCGCTGCTGAACATGGGTGAGAAAACTTTCCAGAGTGCGTGTCTGATCCATAGATATAAGAACCTCTTATGATAATTTCCGTATGTGTCTTATACGATTTGTGTTGTTTTTTTGACTATACCACCCGTACCGCTTTGCGAAGCAAGCAGAAATTTATGTCGAAAGGGAAATTAATGACCTGTGCGGCGTCATAACCAAAAGCGATGACGAGATAAATTAAAGGTTCCGCGATGATTAACCGTTATAGTCATTATCAGGACACAACAGGAAGAGAAGTCTATGAACCGTTACGTGATGACCGCGTTATGTTTGATGCTGAGCGCTGGCGCGCAGGCTGACCGCATTCGCCCGGATGTGGAAGTGAACGTACCGCCGGAGGTCTTTAGCTCCAGCGGCCAGAGAGCGCAGCCCTGTAACCAGTGCTGCATCTATCAGGATCAGAACTACTCAGAAGGGGCGGTGGTGAAAGCGGACGGCATCCTGCTGCAGTGCCAGCGCGATGAACGCACCATCAGTACGAACCCACTGGTCTGGCGTCGCGTAAAAGAATAAAGGCTTCCAGCAGCGGAATATCCGCCGGGGCTAAGGGGTAGTCAAACGCCTCTTCAGGCGTACACCACACCAGGGCGCTGTGGTAGTGCGCCGTTAGTTCACCGCTGAAGTGGGGCACGTGCCAGGCGTGTAAATGGATTATCCGCTGTGACACCTCCCGCTGGTGGCTTGCCACGTAGTACGACGGTTGCGCGTGGATCCCCAACTCCTCCTGCAGCTCGCGGATCAGCGCTTCGGGCTGCGTTTCTCCGGCTTCCACCTTTCCACCGGCAAACTCCCACAGGCCCGGCTGATCGGCATGCATGGGGCGCTGCGCCAGTAAAATTTTATTGTCTTTTTCGATGATTGCCGCAACGACATCGAGTGTTTTCAGCATGGTCGTCAATACTTGATAGCGAAAAGCACCATATTATCGTGCCCTTTCCAGGAGTCCAGTCATCAGGAGAATCACGTGAAAGAGACATCCACCTGGGTTGCCCCGGTTGAATCCCTTCCCGCCAGCCTCAAACCTATTGCCGCCATGCAGAAAAAACACTTTGGCGCAGTGCTTAACCCCACGCGCTGGTGGGGACGTATGCCGCGCCTGTTCTGGCTGGTGGCGCTGTTTGTCGGGTTTCTGGAGCGACGCAACGCCCGCCTGACGCCGGTGCTGCGCTCGCTGCTGATGACGCGGGTATCCCAGCTCTGTCACTGTGCATTTTGCATTGATGCCAACAGCCTGCGCCTGGCCGAACGCGCGGGCGCGCTGGATAAAGTGCAGGCCGTAAGCCAGTGGCGTGACGCCGCGCTTTTCAATGAGCAGGAGCGCGCGGCGCTGGCCTACGCGGAGGCCGTCACCGCCACGCCGCCGCAGGTGGATGAGGCGCTTAAACGCGAGCTCAAACGCCTTTTTACCGATGAGACGATTAGCGAAATGACGGCGCTGATTGCGTTTCAAAACCTTTCGGCCCGCTTTAATGCCGCCCTGGATATCCCGGCGCAGGGACTGTGCGACACGTTTAAAGGAAAGCCGCATGCTTGATCGACATATTCATCCCCGGGTAAAGCCCGCCCTTAACCGGCTGGCCTCCTGGCTGGATAAACCCGGCATCACGCCCGATGGTTTAACGTTGACCGGATTTGCCGCAGGCGTGCTGACGCTACCGTTTCTGGCGCTTGGCTGGTATCCGGCGGCCCTGGTCGCCATTGTGGTTAATCGCCTGCTGGATGGCCTGGACGGCGCACTGGCACGCCGCAGAGGGTTGACGGATGCGGGCGGGTTTCTGGATATCGCGCTCGATTTTCTGTTCTACGCGCTGGTGCCGTTTGGTTTTGCCCTCGCGGCTCCCGCTGAGAATGCGCTGGCCGCGGCCTGGCTACTGTTCGCCTTTATCGGAACCGGCAGCAGCTTTCTGGCCTTTGCCGCTCTGGCGGCGAAACACAATATCGATAACCCCGGCTATGCGCACAAGTCGTTTTACTATATCGGCGGATTAACGGAAGGGACGGAGACCATCGTGCTGTTTGTGTTGTGCTGCCTGTTTCCGGCGCACTTCACGCTTCTCGCGTGGGTATTTGGCGCGTTGTGCTGGCTGACCACCACAACGCGCATCTGGAGCGGGTATCTGACGCTGCGTTCACTCACGCCCTAGCGCGAACTGTCGGGTCCGCGTTCGCCAGACGACACCGGGTTTTGCGGGTGGCTGCTCCATTCGTACCAGCCACCGTCATAGACGGAGATGTTTTTCCAGCCCATCGCCCGGGCATACATAAAGCCCTCAGAGGCTCGCCAGCCGGTACCGCAATAAAAGGCCACGTGCTGTTCCGGCAGGATGTTCCAGCTTTTCCACATGGCGGCGATGTCATCGGCGCTGCGCATGGTGCCGTCCGGGTTATGGAAATCTTCCATATGGGTGGCATCGCTTCCGGCATGACCCCAGCGGGCACCGGCAATTTCACCTTTGGGTTTGATGTAGCTGTAGCCGCTGGTTTCGCCAGTAAACTCCGGCCACGAGCGAATGCTGACCAGCGAAGCATCCTGGCGATGCAGCATCCCGCGCGCCTGCGCCATATCGATCATCAGCTGTGGCTGACCGGGGATTGGCGCGCCGAAATCGGGAGCGGGTTTGACATCAGCAGGCATCCCTCTTTCCACCGGCAGGTTGGCCTCTGACCACGCTTTCCAGCCACCATCAAGAATACGCACGTCCTTCACGCCCGCGTAGAGCATAATTTGTGCCACGCGGGCGGCGGCATAGACATCGCGACCATACAGAATAACGGTGGTATCGTGACGGATCCCGTGTTTTGCCAGCATCGCTTTCAGTTTGTCGTCAGAAACCTTATTCCACAGCGGCTCGCTTTCCACTTCGTTGGTATCAATATAATCCGCGCCGGGAATGTGGTTCAGCAGATAGAACTTCGGCGCACCCCAGGCGGCTTCAATCACTTTCCAGTCACCGGCCGGGGCGGCTGCCACCGGTTTGCCCTGAGAAAGCTGATAAATCCACTGCGGGTAAACGAGTTGTTCAAAGTGCGGCAGGCGCTGCAGACGCTCAGGGGACTGCAGGGCATCGCTGAGAACGGAAACCCGGGGATAACCGGCTTTCTTCAGGCGGGCGCTCACCGCCTGGTTGTCAGCGTCACTGCCGTAGAGGGCGATAGTCGTTGTGGGGGTAAGCTGATGCTGTTTTGCCCAGCGGCCAATCTGGTCGTCGCTCATCGCGCTCAGCCAGGTGGCAGAGAGGTTAAGCGCAGCGGGCTCGTGCCCGGAGGGGGCGCTCAGCGTTTGCGGCCAGCCGTTATAAAACGCACTGGCACGGGTATCGATCGCCGCGCCGTGCTGTTCCTGAAGCTGAGCCAGTGTGAGCGAATGGGGCATATCAGCGGCCATGCAAGAGAGTGAGGCGAGGCCGCAAAGCAGGGCCAGCGCGGTCAGTTGAGAAACACGTTTCATCGAATAACCTGACGTCATTAAAAGAGGGGGGCATTGTCGTCTCTCCTGAAAGGTAAAACATTGCGTTAGCACATTATTGCCAGCGAGAAATCTCAATCACCTCGCCACCCGGCGGAATATCTTCATCGTCATGCGTGACCAGCACCACCGGGATATTGCGTGCGCGCAGGGCATCAAACACCCATGTCCGAAAGGAGGACCGCAATGATTTATCCAGGCGGCTAAACGGTTCGTCCAGCAACAACGCCTGTGGCTCGACAAGCAGAGCCCTTAGCAGGCTCACCCTGGCACGCTCCCCGCCGGACAGCGTGGCCGGATCGCTGGCATAGTGGCGATTTAGCCCGGCTGAATCCAGGGCCTGTTGCACCCTTTCCCGGCGTGCGCGTCCGGTTATTCGCGCCGGTAACGCCAGCAGCAGATTTTGCCCGACGCTGTACTGGTCAAACAGCAGTGCGTCCTGAAAGAGAATCCCGATCCCGCGTTGCTCGACAGGCAGCCCGTCACAGCGGCGATCGTCAAGCCACAGCTCGCCCTGCGCCTGAAAGTCGTCAGACAGTGCCCCAACCATCCATGAGAACAGGGTCGATTTCCCGCTGCCGGACGGCCCCATCAGGGTGACAATTTCACCGCGAGGGACATAAAAGTTAACTTCACGGAACAGCGGCGCAATGGTGAGATTGTTGACCTTCAGCATTAACGTAATCCTCGTCGATAATGGCCTGCGAGCCGGGATAACAGTGCGGCAACGCCGAAGACGGCCCCTGTCACCAACAGAAGCCACAGCGCCCGGTTAGCCAGAATCGGGATGCTGCCGCCGCTGCTGAGCGCCACGGTTTCGGTGGTAAGGGTGCTGAAACGCCCCGCGCCGAGCCAGAGTGTTGGCATGTATTGCGCCATGCTGACCGAAAATCCGGTTGCAAACGCCAGCAGCGCGGGGCGCAACAGCAGGCGACATTTGATCAGGCAGAAGACTTTTGTCCGCCGCCAGCCAAGCGTTCTGGCCGTGAGGAGAAGCCGCGGATCGATGCGCCGCCAGGCGGGTTGCAGTATCAGCAGCATCCACGGCAACACCCACAGCAAATGGCTCCAGAGCACGGCGGCGTACTGCCCGTCGATACCCAGCCATAACGCCACCCTGTATTGCCCGGAAACCAACGGCAGCGCAGGAAGGGCGAGAGGGAGCCAGACCCACAGTGCACCACGCCGCGGCCCCCATTCCAGCCAGAGCAGTATCATGATCAGGCCTATCAGGCTGGCAAGCAGGCCGAACGATAAGCTGGCACGCACGGCGCTAACATCATCCCACTGGGCCAGCATCAGCAGCACTCCGGCGCAAAGCATGCCGCATGCGGGGAGGATTCCGCTGAGCATACGGGCGGGCGGCGCGAGGGGGAACGTGCGTCGCACCCCTGTCAGCGCAGGCAACGTGCGACGCCACGCCTTCCAGATACCGAACCCCAGCGCCGAAAGCACGGCCAGCAGCGCGAGCATCAGCAGGCAGAGCAGCATTCCTTTCGTTTGCTGCTGCACGTCGCCCTGGGTCAGCCACTGCCAGGCCAGTACCGCCAGGGTAGGCGGATTCCCCGGCCCCAGGATGATGGCGACATCCACAACAGAGAGGGACCAGGCGAGCACCGCCAGCATTGTGGCACCCAGCGCTGGCGCGATCTCCGGGATCACCAGCCAGCACAGCCGCTGGAACCGCCCGTATCCCAGGGTTTGCAACACGACATTCTGGCGACCCAGCCGGGTTTCAGGTAACACCGCGTATATCGCCCACAGCACGAAGGCGCTCTCCTTGACGGCGAGAGTTAGCCCCAGCCCAATCCCGTAGCGATCCAACATCGGGGAGCAGCGTGTACAGAGCTGATAAAACAGACCGCCTTCGGCAAAAGTCAGCAACACGCTGGTGGCGAAAGCAACGTGCGGAACGGCCAGCAGCCACGGCAAACGGGTGCACAGAAGACGCCAGCGCTCACCGGGCCAGAGCGTGGTGACGAAAATCAGGGCGATAAACAGGGTGCCGAGAGTGGCAATCAGCGTGGATACCAGGGTGGCAGCGAGCGCCTGCGGGATCTGCGGGTCGTCAAACAGGCGTTGCCAGTTTCCTGCCGACAGCGCCGGAGTCAACAGCATGGCGGCGGCGGGAACAAGCGGCAGATACACTGCCGCCATCGCCAGCCAGATGAGTGCGCTTAGCGGGTGCCGTAACGACGCAGCCATTCCTGCTCCAGCGCGTTAACCCAGGCTGCGTGTGGCTCCGCAAGCATCTGCGGAAGCCCTTGTGGCATGTGGGCCTGAAGCTGTTTTGCTTCATCTGCGGGCAGCGTGTTCGCCTGCAGTACGCTCGGATCGCCCCAGATAGCCGGGTCGGCTTTGCGGATCTGCGCCTGAGGTGAGAGCAGGAAATTGGCAACCACCTTCGCCCCCGCACTGGCGCTGGCGTTCGCCGGGATGGCAACAAAATGAACGTTACCGATCATCCCGTTGTGAAAACCAAAGCTGTAGCTATCGGCAGGCAGTTCACCGCTGGCCACTTTTTGCAGCGCATGTGCCGGGTTAAAGGTCAGCGACAGGCTCAGACTGCCGCGGGCGAGCAGGGTATCCATCCGCGCAGGTGAAGGCGGGAAATCTTTTCCTTCTCGCCACAGCAGCGGGTGGAGTTTGTCGAGGTAGTCCCAGAGCGGCGCGGTAACCAGTGTAAAGGTGTCATCGGGCGCGCGTTTCAGCGCATCGGGCCGGGAGGTGAGCGTGAGAAGTAACTGTTCCAGAAACGCGGTGCCGGTAAAATCAGGCGGACGAGGATAGCTGATTTTACCCGGATGCTGCTGCGCCCAGGCCAGTAATGCCTGCGGGTCTGATGGCGGAGTCGGCATGCTCGCTTTGCGGGCGATAAAGGTAAGCTGCGCGCCACCCCACGGAGATTCTGCACCCTCGGTTGGCAGGGCGAAATCTTCCGTGACCGGTTTGCCCGTGTCGACATAACGCCAGTTAGGCAGCGTCTGTGCCCACCCGGTTTGCAGCAGGTTAGCCTCTTTCAGCGTGCGGAAATTCTCACCGTTAACCCACAAAAGATCCACCGAGCCATGGGTCTTACGCCCGGCGGCAGCTTCTGTCTGGATCCGTTTTACCGCATCCGCCGCATCGGCCAGGTGGACAATGTTGAGGTTGATCGCGTAGTGCGTTTTCATCTCGCCGCTGACCCAGTCGAGGTAGCGGTTAACCGCCTGATCGCCTCCCCAGGCGTTAAACCAGACGGTCTGGCCTTTGGCCTGTTGTTGGATAACGTGCCAGCTGTCGGCGGCACACAGAGGGGCGGTCAGCAGCAGATTGGTCAGAAACGCGCAAAAACGCACACGGCGCATAATGCCTCACTTTTTAAACGAAGAGGGGAGTCGGGAAAACAGCCATCGGCTCATCAGCGGTAATAACCCCAGTAGTGTAAAGGCTAACAGCATGCCCGGCGACAGAATATCGCGCAGCGAGGTGATTTTTCCCAGCTCGCGGCCGGCGTTGAGGAAGATAACTGTTGCGGGCAGCATGGCGAGCTGGCTGATCCACCAGTACCGACGCACCCCAATGCGGGTCAGCCCCATCAGCAGATTGACCAGAAAAAACGGGAACAACGGCATCATGCGCAGGGCGAATAGATACCCTGCGCCGTCACGCTCCATCCCGGCGTTCACCGTTTTCATCTGTTGGGCAAACCGTCGCTGAACCCAGTCGCGCAGCAGATAACGGCTGGCGAGCATTGCGAGCGTGGCGCCGAGCGTGGAGGCAAACGACACCAGCAGCGTCCCCTTCCACAGCGTAAACAGCGCGCCGCCCAGCAGGGTCAGTATCGCGGCACCGGGGATAGACAGGGCGGAAACCACCACATAGAGCGCAAAAAAGATCAGCGCACTTTGCTGCGGGGCGTGTTCGACGCTGGCGAGCAAGGTCTGCTGATGCGTTTTGACGGTTTCAAGAGAGAGCGTGCCCGGAGGAAGAGTGAGCCACGTCAGCATAAAGGCGCCCAGCAGGGCGCACAGTACGACAATTTTTCGAATGTTCACACGGGGTTACAGCTTGAATTTCGCCCACACCGGCGCGTGGTCCGACGGTTTTTCCATGCTGCGGATATCGTAGTCGATCCCGGTTTCAATGCAGCGTTCCGCCAGCGGGGAGCTTGCCAGCAGCAGGTCTATGCGCAGCCCGCGGTTGTCATCAAAGCCTTTTGAGCGGTAATCGAACCATGAGAAGCGATCCTGGGTGTCCGGGTTAGCCGTGCGGAAGGTATCCACCAGACCCCAGCTCAGCAGGCGATCCATCCACTCGCGCTCTTCCGGCAGGAATGAACATTTGCCGGTGCGCAACCAGCGTTTGCGGTTCTCTTCACCAATGCCGATATCCAGATCGGTCGGGCTAATATTCATGTCGCCCATGATCAGCACCGGATTCTCTTTTTTCAGTTCGGTGGTCAGGTAATCCTGCAGATCCTGATAAAACTTCGCTTTCGCCGGGAATTTGGTCTCATGGTCACGGCTCTCCCCCTGCGGGAAATAGCCGTTGATCACGGTGATATTGCCGAGCGCTGAAGGAATTTCCGCCATGATGATCCGGCGCTGCGCTTCTTCGCCATCACCCGGGAAGCCGCGGCGGACGGAAACCGGCGTCTCTTTGGTCAGGAGGGCAACGCCGTAATGCCCTTTCTGCCCGTGATAAAAGACGTTGTAACCCAGTTTCACCACCTCTTCGAGGGGGAACATATCGTCGTGAACTTTTGTCTCCTGCAGGCCGATCACATCAGGCTGATGTTGTTCAACAATCGCTTCAAGCTGGTGAGGGCGGGCACGCAGGCCGTTGATATTAAAAGAGACAAATTTCATAGTCGCTGCCAGTGCAAGGTGAATAGTGCATGGATGGTAGCAGAATTTGCGTCGTCTGTTACGGGGATTGACCAATAACTGCGACAGATAATGCCAACGGTGCAATATTTGCACCATTCTGACGCGCTTCGCCCTTAAAAGGGGCGTAAATGGCCGATAAATTTCGCGAGCGATCACAATTCCAGAATTATATTTGGCCTCTGCATACTCTTTCTGATTTTCATGCGGCAAAGCGCCGCTTGTCGTAAAAATATTCACTTTTTATGCACTAACAGTGAATAACTCCATATTGTAACTTATTGATATTCTGTTACCCCCACCCGTTTATGCATTTTTATCGCTGGCTGGCACGAAGGCTGCAATCTACATTCACAGTGCAAACACTCAATTATTTAACATTCAAATAACCTTTTATTTACCGGATGAGGTCGCTATGTCTCTGTCAATTACGCGTGAAAATTTCGATGAATGGATGATGCCGGTTTACGCTCCGGCGGCTTTTATTCCGGTTCGTGGGGAAGGCTCGCGCCTGTGGGATCAGCAGGGTAAAGAGTATATCGACTTTGCGGGCGGCATTGCGGTTAACGCGCTGGGCCATGCACACCCGGCGCTGCGCCAGGCGTTAAACGACCAGGCGGCGAAGTTTTGGCACACCGGGAACGGCTATACCAACGAACCGGCGCTGCGTCTGGCGAAAAAACTGATCGACGCGACGTTTGCGGAGAAAGTCTTTTTCTGCAACTCGGGCGCGGAGGCAAACGAAGCGGCGCTGAAGTTGGCACGCAAATATGCGCACGATAAATTCGGTGTGCACAAGAACGGGATTGTGGCCTTTAAGAACGCGTTCCATGGCCGCACGCTCTTTACCGTCAGCGCAGGGGGGCAGCCGTCCTACTCGCAGGACTTTGCGCCGCTGCCGCCGGATATCCGCCACGGGGTGTATAACGATCTGCAGTCAGCCCGCGAGCTGATCGACGACACCACCTGCGCGGTGATCGTTGAGCCAATGCAGGGAGAAGGCGGTGTGCTGCCCGCACAGAAAGCGTTCCTGCAAGGGTTGCGCGAACTGTGCGACCGTCACAACGCGGTACTGATTTTCGATGAAGTGCAGACCGGCGTAGGCCGTACCGGTGAGCTGTATGCGTATATGCTCTACGGCGTAACGCCGGACGTTCTCTCAACGGCGAAAGCGCTGGGCGGCGGCTTCCCGATTGGCGCGATGCTGACCACCGATAAATTCGCCAGCGTAATGGTCGTGGGCACGCATGGCACCACTTATGGCGGTAACCCGCTGGCAACGGCCGTGGCCGGACAGGTTCTGGATATCATCAATACCCCGGAAGTGTTGAAGGGGGTTAAACAGCGTCACGACTGGTTTGTGGAGCGTCTGAACGCCATTAACAGCAAGACCGGTCTGTTTAAAGAGATTCGCGGCCTGGGGCTGTTAATTGGCTGCGAACTGACGCCGGAGTTTGCCGGAAAAGCTAAACTTATTTCACAGGAAGCGGCGAAACAGGGCGTGATGGTGCTGATTGCCGGTGCCAACGTGGTGCGTTTTGCCCCTGCGCTGATTGTCAGCGAGGAAGAGGTGAGCACCGGTTTAGACCGTTTTGCGCTGGCCTGTGAACGTGTGAAATCCGGGGTGTCATCATGATGGTCATCCGTCCCGTTGAGCGCGGCGATCTCGCCGGGCTCATGCGGCTTGCCGGTAAGACGGGGGGCGGGCTGACCTCGCTTCCTGCCGATGAAAAAACGCTGTCGGCGCGCATTGAGCGCGCCCTGCAAACCTGGCAGGGGACGTTGCCAAAAAGCGAACAGGGCTATGTGTTCGTGCTGGAAGATACCGACACGGGGACCGTAGCCGGGATCTGCGCCATCGAAGTGGCCGTTGGTCTTAACGACCCGTGGTACAACTACCGCGTGGGCACCATGGTTCATGCCTCAAAAGAGCTGAACGTCTATAACGCGCTGCCGACGCTGTTTCTCTGTAATGACCACACCGGTGCCAGCGAGCTTTGCACGCTGTTCCTTGATCCGGCGTGGCGTAAAGAGGGCAACGGGTATCTGCTCTCCAAATCGCGCTTTATGTTTATGGCCGCTTTCCGCGATCGTTTTAACGAAAAGGTGGTGGCCGAAATGCGCGGTGTGATCGACGATAAAGGCTATTCGCCGTTCTGGGAGAGCCTGGGCGAGCGTTTCTTCTCGATGGAGTTCAGCCGGGCAGACTATCTGTGCGGCACCGGACAGAAAGCGTTTATCGCTGAGCTGATGCCGAAACACCCTATCTATACCCATTTCTTAACCCCGGAAGCACAGGCGGTAATTGGCGAAGTCCATCCGCAAACTGCACCTGCCCGCGCGGTGCTGGAGAAAGAAGGCTTCCGCTACCGTAACTATGTCGACATCTTTGACGGCGGGCCGACGCTGGAGTGCGACATCGACCGCGTGCGCGCGATCCGTAAAAGCCGACTGGTTGACGTCTCTGAAGGTCAGCCCGCGCCGGGTGACTGGCCGGCGTGCCTGGTGGCGAACGAAAATTACACCAACTTCCGCGCCATGCTGGTGCGTACCAACCCGAAATGTGAACGTCTGGTGCTAACGGCTGCAGAACTGGATGCCCTGAAATGTAATGCCGGCGATACGGTTCGCCTGGTGCGACTCTGCCCTGAGGAGAAAACAGCATGACTTTATGGATCAACGGAGACTGGGTAACGGGCGAAGGCGAACAGCGAGTGAAGACCAATCCGGTCGGCAACGAGGTGCTCTGGAAAGGTAATGATGCCAGCGCCGGGCAGGTTGAACAGGCCTGCCACGCCGCGCGCCGCGCGTTTCCGGCGTGGGCAAAACAGCCGTTCACTGTGCGCCAGGGGATTGTCGAAAAGTTTGCCTCTCTGCTGGAAGCGAATAAAACCGAGCTGACCCGCACGATCGCCCTGGAGACCAGCAAGCCACGCTGGGAAGCGGCGACTGAAGTGACGGCGATGATCAACAAAATCGCCATCTCGGTAAAGGCGTACCATACCCGCACCGGCGAGCAGCATACCGAAATGGCTGACGGCGCGGCCACGCTGCGCCATCGCCCCCACGGCGTACTGGCGGTGTTTGGCCCCTACAACTTCCCGGGGCATCTGCCAAACGGGCATATTGTGCCCGCACTGCTGGCGGGAAATAGCGTCATTTTCAAACCGAGTGAATTAACGCCGCTGACCGGTGAGGTGGTGGTGAAGCTCTGGGAGCAGGCGGGTTTGCCGCCGGGCGTGCTGAACCTGGTGCAGGGCGGGCGTGAAACCGGCCAGGCGCTGAGCGCGTTAAGTGATATTGATGGCCTGCTGTTTACCGGCAGCGCCGGGACGGGCTATCAGCTGCATCGCCAGCTGGCCGGGCAGCCGGAAAAAATTCTGGCGCTGGAGATGGGGGGGAACAACCCGCTCATTGTGGAAGATCCTGATGATATGGACGCGGCAGTCCACCTGACCATCCAGTCGGCCTTTATTACTGCCGGTCAGCGCTGCACCTGTGCGCGTCGTCTGCTGGTGAAGCGCGGGGCGCAGGGCGATGCGTTCCTCAGGCGTCTGGTAGAGGTGAGCGCGCGTCTGGTGCCTGCGACGTGGGATGCCGACCCGCAGCCGTTTATCGGCGGGCTCATCTCCGAACAGGCGGCGCTGAACGTTCTGAAAGCCTGGCAGGACCATGTCTCACGCGGCGCGAAAACCTTGCTGGAGCCGAAGCAGGTTCAGCCGGGCACGTCGCTGCTGACGCCGGGCATTGTTGAGATGAGCGGCGCGAGCAACGTGCCGGATGAAGAGGTCTTTGGACCACTGCTGTGCGTCTGGCGCTATGACGATTTTGACAGTGCCATTGCGATGGCCAACAACACCCGCTACGGCCTGTCGAGCGGTCTGATTTCACCGCAGCGCGAGAAATTTGAACAGCTGCTGCTCGAAGCGCGCGCCGGGATTGTTAACTGGAACAAACCGCTGACCGGTGCCGCGAGTACCGCCCCGTTTGGCGGCGTAGGGGCTTCCGGGAACCATCGCGCCAGCGCGTGGTATGCCGCAGATTACTGCGCGTGGCCGATGGCGAGCCTGGAAACACCCGCGCTGACGCTGCCGGAAACGCTGAGTCCGGGTCTGGATTTTAGTCAGGGAGATCGCCATGAAAGCGCGTGAAGTCAATTTTGACGGCCTGGTGGGACTGACGCACCACTATGCCGGGCTCTCCTTTGGTAATGAAGCCTCGACGAAACACCGTTTTCAGGTCTCCAACCCGAAACTGGCGGCAAAGCAGGGGCTGCTGAAAATGAAGGCGCTATCGGACGCGGGTTTTCCGCAGGCGGTGATCCCGCCGCAGGAGCGTCCAAACCTGGCGGTGTTACGTCAGCTTGGTTTTAGCGGCACTGATGAACAGGTGGTGGAGAAAGCGGGAACGCAGACGCCACACCTGCTCTCGGCGGCGAGTTCCGCCTCCTCAATGTGGGTGGCCAACGCGGCGACCGTCGCACCTTCTGCCGATACGCTGGATGGCAAGGTCCATTTGACGGTGGCGAACCTGAACAACAAATTCCACCGTGCCACCGAAGCGGAGACCACGGAGCGCGTGCTGCGCGCCATTTTCCATAATGACGCCCATTTTGCTGTCCATCCGGCTCTGCCGCAGGTGGCGATGTTTGGTGATGAAGGTGCTGCCAACCATAACCGTCTGGGCGGCGATTACGGCGAACCGGGGTTACAGCTGTTTATTTACGGGCGGGAAGAGGGTGGCCACTCTGCGCCAACCCGCTACCCGGCCCGCCAGACGCTGGCGGCAAGCCAGGCTGTGGCGCGTCTGAATCAGGTCAATCCGTCGCAGGTGATTTTTGCCCAGCAGAACCCGCATGTGATCGACCAGGGCGTGTTCCATAACGACGTGATTGCCGTCTCTAACCGCCAGGTTCTGTTCTGCCACGAGCAGGCGTTCGCCCATCAGGAGAAACTCCTCGCCACGCTGCATGAACGCGTGCCCGGGTTTACGCCGATTCAGGTGCCGACGCAGGCGGTGAGCGTGCAGGATGCGGTTGAGACCTACCTCTTCAACAGCCAGCTGTTGAGCCGGGACGATGGCAGCATGATGCTGGTGCTGCCGCAGGAGTCCAGCGATCACCCGGGCGTGTGGCGTTATCTGACTGAACTGGTGAAAGCCGATAACCCGATTGCGGAACTGCGCGTCTTTGATCTGCGCGAGAGCATGGCAAACGGGGGCGGTCCGGCCTGTTTACGCCTGCGCGTGGTCCTGACGCCTGCCGAAATGCAGGCCGTTAACCCGGCAGTGATGATGAATGAGACGCTGTTTAACACCCTGAACGACTGGGTGGACCGCTACTATCGCGACCGGTTAACGCAGGCCGATCTGGTTGACCCGCAGCTGCTGCGCGAAGGCCGCGAGGCGCTGGACGCGTTAACCTCAATCCTGCAGCTGGGTTCGGTTTACCCGTTCCAGCGCTAAAGGAGGCGCTATGGAAAATTTACTGGCGCTGACGCTGGCCGACGAAACGCCCTCACAACGTGAGGGAGAGGGGCCCTCATTCCACTGGCGGTGGCTGGGGCGCGGCGTGCTTGAACTGACACCGACCGCCAGGAGTGAACTGTCGCTTCTGCTCTCAACCGGCATTCACGGCAATGAAACGGCGCCCGTCGAGATTGTCGACCTGCTGCTGCGCGCGTTGTATAGCGGGGAGATCGCGCTGCACTGCCGTCTGCTGGTGGTTCTGGGAAACCCGCCTGCGCTGGCGCAAAATAAACGCTATCTGGTGAGCGACATCAACCGCATGTTCGGTGGCCGCTGGTCGCAATTCCCACAAAGTGATGAAACGGCACGGGCGCAGTGGCTGGAGCAGATCGTCACCTCCTTTTTCACCGACGCGGGGCCATCGCGCTGGCATCTCGATCTGCATACGGCGATCCGCGCCTCGTATCACGTGCGTTTTGGCGTACTGCCGCAGCGTAACCAGCCCTGGGAGGAAGATTTTCTGCGCTGGCTGGGGGATGCGGGACTGGAAGCGCTGGTCTTCCATCAGTCGCCGGGGGGGACCTTCACGCACTTTACCTGCGAACGCTTCGGCGCGCTGGCCTGCACGCTGGAGCTGGGAAAAGCGCTGCCGTTTGGGCAAAACGATCTTACGCGCTTTGCCCCGACGCATTTTGCGCTGCGGGCGCTGCTGGGGGGGACGGAGCCGGAGCATACCAGCCAGCCCGTCGAGCGTTATCGGGTTGTGCAGCAGATCACCCGCCGTAGCGAGGCTTTCCAGCTACATATGGCGGCCCACACGCTCAATTTTACGCCGTTTCGCAAGGGGGCATTACTGGCGGAGGATGGCGACGAGCGCTATGAGGTGCAGAAAACAACCGAATATGTGCTGTTCCCCAACCCGTCTGTGGCCTTTGGTCTGCGGGCCGGGCTGATGCTGGAAAAAGTGTCCTGATCGTTTCCCCTCCTGTCTGCGGGAGGGGAATATTAAAACTATATTCTTAGCGATTAAGGCGATCGCATTTTCTTTGCAGAATATTCCTGGATAATTGCTTTATTATTAAACGGCAGTTGGTTATACTTCTGCACAATCTCTTAATAATCAGCTTATTGCATATTTTTGTTGCAACTCTCCACGCTTTATCCTTATTTCCTCCATATTTGGCGAAAATTTGTTTTTTACACTTTCATTGTTTTACCGTTGCTCTGACTAATTGACGATAAACCCCGTAAAGTTAATCTCGTCAACACGGCATAGCGCCGAAGAATAACTGAAAGTAAGGAAATAAATTATGCGTAAGTTTACTGCACTGTTTGTTGCTTCTACCCTGGCTCTGGGCGCTACCAGCATGGCGTTCGCCGCAGATACCGCAACCACCACTGCCGCGCCTGCTGAAGGCAAAATGATGATGCATCACAAAGGCAAGCCGGGTATGCACGAGATGATGATGTTCAAAGATCTGAACCTGACGGATGCGCAGAAACAGCAGATCCGCGACATCATGAAAAGCCAGCGTGACCAGATGAAACGTCCTCCGCTGGAAGAGCGCCGCGCGATGCATGACATTATCGCCAGCGACAGCTTCGATAAGGCAAAAGCCGAAGCGCAGATCGACAAAATGGCTGAGCAGCATAAAGCCCGCATGCTGGCTCATATGGAAACCCAGAACAAGATCTACAACATTCTGACGCCGGAACAGAAAAAACAATTTAATGCCAATTTTGAGAAGCGTCTGACAGAACGTCCGGCAATGGAAGGTAAAATGCCAGCACCAACCGAATAATCGGTTCACTCTCTTAAGACCGCCGGGATCCTGTCTACAAAAGCGCAAATGCTGTGGACAGGACCGGCGGTTTTTTCTTTCTTACCCTCTTGTCTGCCGCAACAGGCGCGGTATTCTCCTGTCATCGCTTCAGAGAATTCATGACGTTAGATTTTTTATCAGCGTCCGGCTAAGGCTTGCCCGCTCTGCTGCCGATACTACGTCTGTAACTATTCAATCATAACAAACAAGACAGCAACGATAGCGATATCCTTGCCCTGGCGCTCGTTGCGCCATTCAGGAGTGGTGATGGAGTTCTTTGATATCCGTAAAATGCCGGTCAGTCTCTGGCGCAATGGTGCTGGTGAGACGCGCGAAATTTGTTGTTTTCCTCCCGCGACGCGCGATTTTTTCTGGCGTGCCAGCATTGCGACCATCGCCAGCAATGGCGAATTCTCCTCCTTTCCCGGTGTTGACCGGGTTATCACCCTGCTGGAAGGGGGGGAATTGACGCTGGATGCCGGTCAGGCGTTTTGCCATACCCTGAAGCACCATCAGCCCTTTTGTTTTTCCGGCGATCAGCCGGTAAAAGCGCTGTTAAGCGACGGGCAGATGTCGATGGACTTCAACATCATGACCCGGCGGGATTGCTGCCAGGCGAAAGTGCGGGTGGCGGACCGCACCTTCACTACCTTTGGCTCACGCGGGGGTGTGGTCTTCGTCTTAAGCGGTGCGTGGCAGCTGGGGGATAAATTGCTGACAGCCGATCAGGGCGCGAGCTGGGAGGAGGGAACCCACACCCTGCGTTTGCTGGAATCGCACGGCAGGTTATTATTCAGCGAAATCAACTGGCTGCCTGGTCATTAAGCACAATAACGTCAAACTCGCCGGTCAGCACGGGCTTACAGAGAATTTTGTAGCCGTCATGGTCGAAGCCGGCGGGTGTGCGTAACAGGGTGGCGGCCTCCTGCAGATTATCGACCGCCCCCAGCCAGAACCAGTTATGAACGATGTGGTACTGTGTCATTGTCTCTCCCACCTCTTTTAGCGCAACGGCCCCTTCCCATGGCCAGCACTTCACGCTGATGGCCGCCAGCCCGCCAAGAAGCCGGGCGTGATGATCCTCGACGCTCTCTTTGCCGCAGCAGGCCCCCGCACAGCGTTTGAGCGCAGAGCGGAAACAGTCGCGTCCACGGGTGGTGGCCTCCAGCCCCAGCAGGCTATAGCAAAGCTGCTGCTCGTCCGCCAGCGTTTGCAGCGCCTGTAGCGCAGCACGTTTGTTGGCGAACAGGCCGTACAGATTCGGTGCGTGCGAAAAATCGACGTCGCGCGCATAGACAACCTGCGGTTTGCCCGCGGTTATCTGCACCGAGCAGAGCTGACGATTGCGGCGCAGACGCTTATTAAACAACGGCTGTTGCTCTTTGATCAGACGGGCTTCCAGTAAGAGCGCTCCCATTTCCCCTGCCGTCGGATACCAGCTGATGCGTCGCGACTGGCGGAGCATGGCGGCTTCGTCCGGCGTGCGCAGATGGGACAGCACCCGGCTGCGAATATTCACGCTTTTGCCGATATAGAGCGGCAGAGTGTCGCTTTCGCCATGAAAGATGTACACGCCCGGCTGTTTAGGTAATTCCTCAAGCCAGGGGCGGAGATGTTCGGGATATTCATAGATAGCCGCCGCTTCAAACTCCAGACGCGGGGCAGATTGACGCCTGCTCACATACGACTCCATATACTGTTCAGGTATACAGTGTAGCAGGTGTGGGGTGGTTAAAAAAGAGCCGGGTCGCCTGATGCTCTCACCCCAACCCTCTCCCAAGGGAGAGGGCGCAAACATTAAAAACGGTAACCTGGGTTACCGTTTTGCTTTTATTTCTTCCAGAAATCGTCAAACACGGTAATGGGTGGGCGGCGTTTGTGCTCGGTTTTCAGATACCAGCCTTCGATAATCTTCGCGATACTCTCGTCCAGTTTCTTGCCTTCCAGATAATCATCGATGTTGTCATAGGTCACACCGAGCGCCGCTTCATCCGGCAGGGAAGGGCGATCGTCTTCCAGATCCGCCGTTGGCGCTTTCTTGTATAAATGCTCCGGGCAGCCCAGCGCAGCCAGCAACTGTTTACCCTGACGCTTGTTCAAACGGAAGATAGGGTTAATGTCGGTGCCCCCGTCGCCATATTTGGTGAAGAAACCGGTGATGGCTTCTGCCGCGTGATCGGTCCCGACAACCACGCCTTTGGTCATGCCTGCAATGCTGTACTGCGCTTTCATACGTTCGCGCGCTTTTTCATTGCCGCGCACAAAATCGCTCAGCTCAATGCCCGCTTCACGCAGCGCCTGTTCACTCGCCAGCACCGATCCTTTGATATTGACCGTCAGTACGCGGTCTGGCTGGATAAAGGCGATGGCATCCTGACAATCCTGTTCGTCTGCCTGCACGCCATACGGAAGACGCACGGCGATAAACTGCAGCGCTTCATCTCCCGTCCCTTCGCGCAGCTCTGAAATGGCCATCTGGCAGAGTTTGCCGGTCAGCGTCGAGTCCTGCCCGCCGCTGATGCCCAGTACCAGCGTTTTCAGAAACGAGTTCGTTTTTAAATAGGATTTTAAAAAATCAACGCTTCGGCGGATCTCTTCATTTGCATCTACCGCAGGCTTCGCGCCCAGCGCCTGAATAATCTCGTGTTGCAGAGCCATCACGCCCTCCATATGCAGACCATAAACAGAATGTGTTAACTGTTAAAACTAACCCTTCAGGCGTAAAACGACAAGGATCACAGTTTCGAGTGCGCTATTTTGCAGCGTTTTAGCAGCTTATCGTTGTTTTATTAGAATTTTCCGAAATTCGTCTGGCGTAACTCGCAAAGTTGAACAATAGTACTTTTTATCCCATGCTTAGATAACACGCTGATAAACAAGAGGACGGAATATGAACAAGAACGTAGCAGGAATTCTTAGCGCAGCGGCGGTACTGACTATGCTGGCAGGGTGTACGGCTTACGATCGCACCAAAGATCAGTTTACACAGCCGGTAGTGAAAGATGTCAAAAAAGGCATGACCCGTTCGCAGGTGGCTGCGATTGCCGGTAAGCCTTCGTCAGAAGTGACCATGATCCACGCGCGTGGTACCTGCCAGACCTATATCCTGGGTCAACGTGATGGTAAGGCAGAAACCTACTTTGTTGCTCTGGATGACACCGGTCACGTCATCAATTCCGGTTACCAGACCTGTGCAGAATATGATACCGATCCGCAGGCACCTAAGGCGCAGTAACCCTGCTTGCCTGAGGATGTTAACAAGCCGGCCTTTGGGCCGGTTTTTTTATGCATACGTAAATCTTATTTCTTTGCGCGAATTATTTGCCTGAAATGTGAAGGTAGTCAACAAGCCAGGTCAATGAGAGACAATTTAGGCCTGTGCAGAATTATCCCCCCTCTGTACCATTACGTATACTCACTCCAACGATAAACAACAGTCAGCACATTACCTGTCAGCCAGGAGAGCGAGTCGAGTGATAGCGAGACGGCAGGTAGTCATAAAAGAGGGAAATCATGATGGAAAAGAAACATATCTACCTGTTCTGCTCTGCAGGCATGTCAACGTCACTGCTGGTGTCGAAGATGCGTGCGCAGGCCGAAAAGTATGAAGTGCCGGTGGTGATCGAAGCGTTCCCGGAAACGCTGGCGGGCGAAAAAGGCCAGACCGCAGATGTTATTTTACTGGGTCCGCAGATCGCTTACATGTTGCCAGAAATTCAACGTCTGTTACCGAATAAACCGGTCGAGGTTATCGACTCAGGGCTGTACGGTAAGATTGATGGTTTAGGGAAGGTGCGAATAAGCAGGTCATTTCTTCCCAAGCTGACTCGCTGATTAA
>NZ_JACASJ010000310.1:0-463 GCF_013391025.1 Enterobacter sp. SECR19-1250
ACCGTAGGGGAACCTGCGGTTGGATCACCTCCTTACCTTAAAGAACCTGCCTTTGCAGTGCTCACACAGATTGTCTGATGAAAAACAGCAGTAAAAACCTCTACAGGCTTGTAGCTCAGGTGGTTAGAGCGCACCCCTGATAAGGGTGAGGTCGGTGGTTCAAGTCCACTCAGGCCTACCAAATTTGCAAAGCAAATTTGAAGAGGTTGCAAAACGATGGGGCTATAGCTCAGCTGGGAGAGCGCCTGCTTTGCACGCAGGAGGTCTGCGGTTCGATCCCGCATAGCTCCACCATCTTTTACTGCGAACACAAGAAAACTTCAGAGTGAACCTGAAAAGGTGCACTGCGAAGTTTTGCTCTTTAAAAATCTGGATCAAGCTGAAAATTGAAACGACACATCTTTAATGGTGTGTTCGAGTCTCTCAAATTTTCGCAATCAGAAGTGAAACATCTTCGGGTTGT
>NZ_JACASJ010000311.1:0-457 GCF_013391025.1 Enterobacter sp. SECR19-1250
GCCAAAGATATTCGCCAGTCAGTAGAATGTGCGCCCAGCCCAATGGGGATATGTGGGGAAGAAATTCAGGGGGAACATCCAACCCTTCGTTCCGCCGCTCCGTGACGGCATGACCAAGATGGACGGTATTCCAGTAAATGATCACCGCAGTCAATAAATTGAGCCCAGCGATTCGGTAGTGCTGCCCCTCTGTCGTGCGATCGCGAATTTCCCCCTGCCTCCCGATACGGAGCGCATTTTTGAGCGCATGGTGGGCCTCTCCCTTGTTAAGACCGATCTGAGCACGCCGCTGCATGTCCGTATCCAGGATCCACTCAATAATGAAAAGGGTCCGTTCAATACGACCAACTTCACGAAGCGCAACTGCAAGGTTGTTTTGTCGTGGGTAAGAAGCGAGCTTGCGCAGGAGTTGGCTGGGCCTGATTTTGCCAGCGGTCATCGTCGCGGCACAACGGAA
>NZ_JACASJ010000312.1:0-445 GCF_013391025.1 Enterobacter sp. SECR19-1250
TGCGTGATCTGATCCTTCAACTCAGCAAAAGTTCGATTTATTCAACAAAGTCGCTTAGAACTAACAGTGCGTTCATATATAACAAGACCTCCTGAGCGGGCAGGTGAGAGAAAAGAGTTTAAAATTCACGTGCCTACAAAGAACGGTGCATTGTTGCTTAAGATTGAGAATCCTAAAGCGTCTGACAAAGATGCATTTTTAGATAGCAATTTAGTGACATGGATTAATAAGCGGCAATTTTTTGATGAACAAGAAGTTACATTAAAACGTTTTACTTTTGTGAACTTTGTTAATTATGCATTAAACGCACCAGTTTTAAGTTATATACAAAAGGATTTTCAGGAAAAGATTGATAAGCTAAAGGTAGATGGAGCTTTTTGTGTCGAGTTTTGATGTAGCCCCCTGAAACACCGGACAGTAGCTGTATCTCCAGATAAGAGATAGG
>NZ_JACASJ010000313.1:0-444 GCF_013391025.1 Enterobacter sp. SECR19-1250
GGCTACACGGCCAAACGAGAAGTGGGTTACCGACGTTACTGAATTTGCAGTCAATGGGCGAAAGCTGTATTTGTCTCCAGTAATAGATCTCTTCAACAACGAAGTTATTTCTTACAGCCTGTCGGAAAGACCTGTGATGAACATGGTCGAGAATATGCTCGATCAGGCATTCAAAAAGCTTAAGCCTCACGAGCATCCTATTCTGCACTCTGACCAGGGATGGCAGTATCGTATGAGAAGGTATCAAAACATCCTTAAAGAACAAGGCATTACACAGAGCATGTCCAGAAAAGGCAATTGTCTGGATAATGCAGTCGTGGAATGTTTCTTTGGAACCTTAAAGTCGGAGTGTTTTTATCTTGACGAGTTCAGTAATATAAGCGAACTGAAGGATGCTGTTACGGAATATATTGACTACTACAACAGCAGAAGAATTAGCCTGAA
>NZ_JACASJ010000314.1:0-438 GCF_013391025.1 Enterobacter sp. SECR19-1250
GATATCGACAACCTCTCGCGCAACCAAGACATCGCGGTCGGACTGCAAGTGATCTTGAAGCCACGGGCCCGTCCCACCCCGACATGGACCTCGATGCCCGAACGGACGTTAGATTTCGAGTTCTAGGCGTTCTGCGATGAAGGTTGGATCCCAGCCGGGATTGAAAGTGTCGACGTGGGTGAATCCGAGCCGCTCGTATAGGCCACGCAGGTTCGGGTGGCAGTCGAGCCGCAGCTTGGCGCACCCCTGCGTTCGCGCGGCATGGCGGCAAGCCTCGATCAGCGCGGAGCTGACACCCCGGCCCGCATGTGTCCGTCGCACCGCGAGCTTGTGCAGATATGCGGCCTCCCCCTTGAGGGCGTCGGGCCAGAACTCGGGATCCTCGGCCGACAAGGTGCAACAGCCGACGATGCCGTCGCTGCAACTCGCGACTAGGAG
>NZ_JACASJ010000315.1:0-434 GCF_013391025.1 Enterobacter sp. SECR19-1250
CATCAGCAAAAGGGGATGATAAGTTTATCACCACCGACTATTTGCAACAGTGCCGGTCCACTTGCCCCGCACCTTGACGTAGGTTTCATCCAGGCGCCAGCTCGGATCAAAGCCACGCCGCCAGAACCAGCGCAGCCGCTTCTCCATCTCCGGGGCGTAGCACTGGACCCAGCGATAGATCGTCGTATGGTCGACCGAAATGCCGCGTTCCGCCAGCATTTCCTCAAGGTCGCGATAGCTGATCGGATAGCGACAATACCAGCGCACCGCCCACAGGATCACATCACCCTGGAAATGGCGCCACTTGAAATCCGTCATCGTTCCGTCCGTCCAATCTCCGCCAAGCATGCTCAAGCTTCACGATTTTTGCAACAGAGCCCACACGAGTATTGAGCATAGTCGAGATTGGTGCAGATCACTTCTGATATTGAACT
>NZ_JACASJ010000316.1:0-423 GCF_013391025.1 Enterobacter sp. SECR19-1250
TAATCAGCGAGTCAGCTTGGGAAGAAATGACCTGCTTATTCGCACCTTCCCTAGATCGATAGACACTAGCACCATATTCGTAAAGCATTCTTCAAGATTGCCAGATACACTTGCGAGCATTGATTCAGGTTTTATATAGACGTATTCCTCATCTCTTTTAAAAAAACCCTGGTCAATAGCAGCATATCCATACATCGAAAGCTCAGTAAAAGTAATTGGACTGACACCCAAAGCTGATGCGATTTTGGGAAGATCGCCGTAAATGCTTCGCAAGGAATCGCCTTGGGCATGTGCGCTTTCTATGAACTCCTCGATTTCTTTTTCTTCTTTGTTAGGCACATCAAGATTGGGATCTCCTGAAAAAATACGTGATGTAGCCCCCTGAAACACCGGACAGTAGCTGTATCTCCAGATAAGAGATAG
>NZ_JACASJ010000317.1:0-410 GCF_013391025.1 Enterobacter sp. SECR19-1250
GTAAGCGTTAAGTGAGCGCCGTATTGACGGCTATTTATTGGTGAGATCTACGTTCCATGGCAGCAGTTCGGCCACTTTGTTGATGGGCCACTCCGGCAATACGCTCAGGATATGGCGAAGGTAACCCTCTGGATCGATACCGTTCAGCCTGCACGTTCCGATCAGACCATACAGCAGGGCACCACGTTCACCACCATGATCACTGCCGAAGAAGATGTAGTTTTTCTTGCCCAGACAGACCGCTCGTAGCGCTCGCTCAGCAGCGTTATTATCCGGCTCTGCCAGACCATCATCGCAGTAGTAACACAGGGCATCCCACTGGTTCAGTGCATAAGCGAACGCCTCGCCTAACCGGGATTTTTTCGACAGAGTGGCACTTTTCTCCACCAACCAGTCATGCAGGGATATCA
>NZ_JACASJ010000318.1:0-407 GCF_013391025.1 Enterobacter sp. SECR19-1250
GTAAGCGTACAGCGAGAACCGTATTGACGGGGATGTGTTATTCAGTTGGCAGTGTGATGCGCCAGGGTAGCAGCTCGCTGACCCGGTTGACCGGCCAGTCAGCTATGACGTCAAGGACATGGCGAAGGTAGCTTTCTGGATCCACGCCGTTCAGTTTGCACGTCCCGATCAGACTGTACAGCAACGCTCCCCGCTCACCACCGTGGTCTGAGCCGAAGAACAACCAGTTTTTACGACCCAGACTGACCATCCGCAGCGCATTTTCAGCGATGTTATTATCGGCTTCGGCCCAGCCGTTTTCTGCATAGTACGTCAGGGCCGGCCACTGGTTCAGGGTGTACGTGAACGCCTTTGCCAGCTCCGAGTGTCGCGACAGCGTTTTCATTTTTTCACGCAACCAGCTTTCC
>NZ_JACASJ010000319.1:0-377 GCF_013391025.1 Enterobacter sp. SECR19-1250
CCTAGCACACCTTAAGAAACAAATCCATTACAATCGTGTAATGTACATAGCTGTATTACATTTACGTCATCTTCCCCACAGGTTGATTATTTTTATATATGATCATAAGGACATCTTTTATGTACCTCAGAAGGTAATTACACATGAATATATTAATCACGACCACTGCGTTTACAGCTTTATTTTGTGGGGCAGCTTTTGCTCAGTCCAGTGATATTGCCCATGAAGCACATCGATTTGTTAATAATGCCTCAGCCGTCAGTCATGTGAATTCCTCGACGCATGAAAACTTACCGGACAGGGTTAATAAAAACAACACGCCCTCATTCTCTGAAATGAATGAACATGAAAGGGCCATTGTTGCTCATTCATTTATG
>NZ_JACASJ010000032.1:0-32144 GCF_013391025.1 Enterobacter sp. SECR19-1250
CGCTCCGGATGAATATGATGATCTCATATCAGGAACTTGTTCGCACCTTCCTTAGCTTTTTTAGGGCATCTCATCAACAGTGGGCTGACGAATTACAGGTAAATGAGTGTGTGAAAAATTAAATTGGGGGCATTAATGGGGGCATGTAACATAATTGAACTTTTATTTTATCATATTAAACATATAGTTATGGTTTTATATTGAATCCTACAGGGCCATTTAGTCTCAGCGCTTAATCCAGCCCACTCTTCCCCAGACCGACCAACCGCTACCGATCCTTCACTCTGTGCCTGCTTTTAACCGTCTGATTTGCGTGGTTAATTCCAGATGTGTATCATTCTGAACCCGGCCCTGTAGCCTGTCGGTCAGAACGTTTGTTCCGCCATCGACCGGTCATTGGCGTAGTTCCAGTCAGGGCCACCATACCGCCACTAGCTCATCGGGAAGAGCGACAACCAGGATGTTGTAGTACGGGGTTCGAGGCTCCGGTGGCGGACCAACGCCGACTTAGCTCAGTAGGTAGAGCAACTGACGTGTAATCCGTAGGTCATCCGTTCGATTCCGGTAGTCGGCACCCTATTTATGGCTTCCCCGTGGGATGCCTCCGGCACGACATTCATTTCACTGTTGTACATGCCAATCATGAAGGACATTTATGTGGTATCTACTCGCAACTTCGCTTTCCGCACTTTCCCTGAATAAAAGCCTGGCTTACCTGATGCTGGGGTTAACGGCATTTCTCGGCTGGAAACAGAGCATTCTTGACGCCCCGGCGCTGCTGGTGATTGCATTAATCGTTATTGGCTGGTCTGTTGTTGAATGGCTACGTAATAAAAATAATAAATATACTTATCTGGTCGAGGGCCTGTGCGTGGTCATCGCCGTTGCCCTGGTTTTGCATGCGATCCCTGGCTTCCATAATCCCAAAGTGCTGGACGCTGTCGTTGTTGGTCCGCAAAGCATGCCGTTCAGTATGTACTTTAATATGGACAAGGCAGTGGTGCCGTTCTTTTTAATTACGTGCATGCCAACGTTATTCGTAGCAAAACCCCTTTATAAAGCTGGCAAGGTCGGCTGGGGAATATTGGTATTGGCGATACCCGCGCTGTTACTTCTGGCTGTTGCGTTGGGCGGGCTGAGAATTGAGCCGCATGCGCCAGAATGGTTTGCTCAATTTGCCCTTGCGAATATTTTCTTCGTCTCTTTGGCCGAGGAAGCCTTGTTCAGAGGCTATCTGCAGCAGCGCTTGTCCCGGGTTGTGCATCCTGTTGTAGCACTGTTGATTGCCTCACTCATTTTTGGGCTAATGCATTATAGCGGCGGTTTACTGCTGATTATTTTTGCCAGCCTCTCCGGTATTATTTACGGCCTGGCGTGGATGTGGAGCGGCAGGCTCTGGGTTGCAACGTTCTTCCATTTTGGGCTGAACTGCGTGCATTTATTGTTCTTCACCTATCCGATGTACGCCCCTCACGCGTCTGTATGATGCTTTTTAAAATAGTGGCCTTATAAATTTGGCTGCCTCCGGATAAGCATAAAAAGCCCCGAAGCATCGGGGCTTTTTTTATATATGCCGCGGGCATGAATAACACATTTATCTTCGCGTCAGAATAAATAGAAGGCTAATGAATTTCATTGTTGTCAGGCTTAAGGTTTTCTTAATCTAAAAATTATCTCGCATTAAAATTTGGGTTTTTATCATTCTAAAATCTGCTAAAAACGAATTTTACACTTTTACGTCTAAACTCGATTGATAGTAATTATCATTAGCGTTGTTGTATGCTTTAATCCTGTCCCACACAGCCCTTTGTTGTTTATCACGTTGGTCTATTAAGGATATGTTCATGAATTCTCGCCTGCTGTCATGCTTCTCGCTTGCCCTGTTGTCTTCATCACTTTTCCTTTCAACTCAATCGGTTGCCGCTGATAACAACGAAGGTATCGTTGTTTATAACGCGCAGCATGAAAATCTGGTGAAGTCGTGGGTAGACGGTTTTACCAAAGAAACGGGTATTAAGGTCACGCTGCGTAATGGCGATGACAGCGAGCTGGGCAACCAGCTGGTGCAGGAAGGCAGCGCATCGCCTGCGGATGTATTTTTAACTGAAAACTCGCCGTCAATGGTGCTGGTTGATAACGCCAAACTGTTTGCGCCATTAGATGCAGAGACATTAAAGCAGGTACCGGCGGAGTATCGTCCGGCACACGGCCGCTGGATCGGGATTGCCGCTCGCAGCACGGTGTTTGTCTATAACCCGGAAAAACTGAGCGAGCAGCAGCTGCCAAAATCGCTGATGGATCTGGCTAAACCCGAGTGGAAAGGCCGCTGGGCTGCCTCTCCGTCAGGAGCCGATTTCCAGGCGATCGTCAGCGCAATGCTGGCCCTGAAAGGCGAGCAGGCCACCCTTGAGTGGCTCAAAGCGATGAAAGCCAATTTCGTTGCCTATAAAGGCAACAGCACAGTAATGAAAGCCGTTAACGCCGGTCAGATTGATGGCGGGGTGATTTATCACTACTACCGTTTTGTCGATCAGTCCAAAACGGGTGAAAACAGCAAAAACACTAAGCTCTACTACTTCAAACACCAGGATCCGGGCGCCTTTGTTAGCCTCTCCGGCGGCGGCGTGCTGGCGTCCAGCAAACACAAAGCGCAGGCACAGGCCTTCATTAAATACATCACCGGCAAAGAAGGGCAGGAGAGCCTGCGCACCAATAACGCCTTTGAATATGCGGTGGGCGTGAACGCGGCCTCTAACCCGAAACTGGTGCCGCTGAACGAGCTGGATGCACCGAAAGTGGAACCTTCCACGCTTAACAGTAAAAAAGTCATCGAGCTGATGACGCAAGCTGGCCTGCTGTGATCCTGAGAGTAAAGTAAACGTCCTATGTCTGGTCTGAGTCTCGACATCGGCAAAAACAGAGTGCGGGAGCCTGCCCGCAGGCGTCCTGCGCTGCCGATGGTTGCGTTAGCTGTCCTGTTTTCATTAATGGCGCTTCTGCCTTTGGGCTTTATCATTGCCATTGGCATTGAGACGGGCTGGGAAACCATTAAGGCGTTGGTGTTTCGCCCGCGTGTTGCTGAGCTGCTCAGCAACACGCTGTGGCTGACGGCCTTAGCGGTGCCACTCTGTATCGTCACCGGCGTGGCGATAGCCTGGCTGACGGAACGTACTCAGCTGGCCGGGCGGGGGATCTGGTCTGCGCTGGCGGTGGCCCCATTGGCCATCCCCGCGTTCGTGCAAAGCTACGCCTGGGTGAGTGTGGTGCCTTCCATGCACGGGCTTTCTGCGGGCGTGTTTCTCTCCGTGTTAGCCTACTACCCGTTTATCTATATGCCCGTGGCGGCGGTGCTGCGTCGTCTGGATCCAACGCTTGAAGATGTTGCCGCTTCGCTCGGCACGCCGCCGTGGCGGGTCTTTTTTCGCGTGGTGTTACCGCAGCTTAAGCTCGCGATTTGCGGCGGCGCGCTGCTGGTGGCCCTGCATCTGCTGGCGGAATATGGCCTGTACGTGATGATCCGCTTTGATACCTTCACCACCGCCATTTACGACCAGTTCCAGTCGACATTCAGTGGCCCGGCGGCAAATATGCTGGCGGGTGTGCTGGCGCTATGCTGTCTGGCCATCTTGCTGCTGGAAGGGGTCACCCGCGGGAAAGCCCGTTATGCGCGCATCGGCGCAGGGGCGGCACGTGAACAGACGCGCTGGCCGCTAAAGCCTGTTGCAGCGGTGTTGGGCCAGCTGTTTTTCCTCGTGCTGATTGTGCTGGCGCTGGGCGTACCGCTCATTGTGCTGTGTCGCTGGATATGGCTTGGCGGCGTACAGAACTGGATGAGCGCCGATCTCTGGCACTCGCTGCGCCAGACGCTGATGCTCGGCGTGGGCGGCGCGCTGCTGACCACCGCCTGTGTCATTCCCATCGCCTGGCTCGGTATCCGTTATCCGCACCGCATCTTCCGGATGCTGGAAGGGTGCATTTACATCACCAGCTCTCTGCCGGGGATCGTCACCGCCCTCGCGCTGGTCACGGTCACCATTCACTATGCACGTCCGATTTATCAGACCGAAATTACTCTGTTCCTGGCTTATCTGCTGATGTTCATGCCCCGTGCGCTCATTAACCTGCGGGCCGGGATTGCCCAGGCGCCGGTGGAGCTCGAAAACGTGGCGCGCAGTCTGGGCAGCACGCCCGCGAAGGCATTGTGGAGCGTCACCATGCGATTGGCCGCGCCCGGTGCGGCGGCAGGGGCGGCGCTGGTCTTCCTTGGCGTCAGTAACGAACTGACGGCGACGCTGCTGCTCTCCCCGCTGGGAACGCGCACGCTGTCCACCGGTTTCTGGGCGCTGACCAGCGAGATCGATTATGTTGCCGCTGCGCCTTACGCCATGCTGATGATTTTGATTTCACTTCCGCTGACCGCCATTCTTTATATGCAGTCCAAAAAAATTGCAGGGCTATGAGATGCTTGAATTAACGTCCATTTCTAAATCGTTTTCCGATGCGCAGGTGCTCGACAGCTTAAACCTGAGCGTCGCGCCGGGAAGCCAGACGGCGATTGTCGGGCCGTCAGGGTCGGGTAAAACCACGCTGCTGCGTATCCTTGCCGGGTTCGAAACGCCGGATAGCGGACGGATCGTGATGCAGGGCCGAACCCTGTTCGACCAGAACAACTTTATTCCCGCGCATCTGCGTAAAATTGGCTTTGTACCTCAGGAGGGGGCGCTCTTCCCGCATCTTAATGTGGCAGACAACATTGCCTGGGGATTAGACGGTACCCGCCACGAGAAGCGCCAGCGCGTGGAAGCACTGATGGAGATGGTCTCGCTTGACAGACAACTCGCCACGCACTGGCCGCATGAGATTTCCGGCGGCCAGCAGCAGCGCGTGGCGCTTGCCCGCGCGCTGGCGCAGCGTCCTTCCCTGATGCTGCTGGATGAACCCTTCTCGGCGCTGGATACCGGCCTGCGCGCCATGACGCGTAAGGCCACGGCTGACCTGCTGGCGGAAGCGGGCGTGGCCTCGATCCTGGTGACTCACGATCAAAACGAAGCGTTGTCCTTTGCCACGCAGGTGGCGGTCATGCGATCCGGACGTTTCACTCAGGTCGGTACCCCTTATCAGGTCTATAGCCAGCCCGTGGATGAAGAGACGGCGCTGTTCCTGGGGGATGCGGTGATCCTGCCTGCTCAGCTCGCCAGCGGCTATGCGCTCTGCGCGCTGGGCGAGGTGCCCACGGATAACGCCCAGGCGACGGGACAGGGCAGAGTGATGTTGCGCCCAGAGCAACTGCACGTGACGGCATGCGCGGCGCATGAAAGCCCGGTGTCGATTGTTGATGTGGATTTCACCGGCCAGCTCTCCACGCTGACGCTGGCGTTAGCCGGACAAACGGAGCCGATTACCCTGAAAACCGTCAGCCAGCCTGGATGGTACCCGGGGGCGGCGGTGCGTATTGATATTGCTGGTACGGCGCGCGTTTTTGAATATTCTTAATGTTCGTTAGTAATTTAATCCAACGGGTTGTTATAAAAGAATTTTCCTTAACGTGTGGCATTTCCTGAGATTCTCTACCATGCTCATAAAACCTCACCATCATGTGTGAGGTTTTTCGTAGTTGCTGATTAATCTCAAGGAAAAAAGGTTATGAAAAAGACGACTGCTATTTTGCTGGGAACGGCGTTTCTGTTTACCACCAATACCTTTGCGGCTGAACTGCTGACGAAAAATGAATTCGAGAAAGTCGAATCGCAGTATGAAAAAATCGGTACGGTAAGCACTTCAAATGAAGTCTCTATTGATGATGCAAAGAAAGAATTGATTGAAAAAGCAGATAAAGAAGGTGCCGACGTACTGGTGCTCACGTCAGGTAATACCAACAACAAAATTCACGGCACGGCCGATATTTACAAGAAAAAATAATGTCCTGCAGCCATCCCGGATCCGGGGTGGCTGTGCGTCACGCTTTCCCTCTGTAACATCTCTCTCTTCCCCGGCTTCATTTAACCCCCTGTCCTCAGGCCGAAACGCGCGGTTACACTTGCTAACGCAGATATAATGCGTATAGTTCTCATTTGCATTACACATAAACTTTTCTAAGGCCCGACAACGGGCCATTTTTGCGCGCACATTTAATGAGTCCATTATGAACAACACCAGAATGCATAAAACACTGCTGGCGCTCGCCATTGGCGCAGTGACCCACGCTGCCCTTGCGGCAGAGGCAAAGCCAGAAGACACCATGGTCGTCCAGTCTGCCACCGGGCCTGATTTCACTCCCGGCGGCGACCAGCTGGTACCCGCCTTCCTGGATGGACAGGTGGCAAACGGCGGCCGTCTGGGGATGCTCGGCCAGCAGAATGCCATGGACGTGCCGTTTAATATCATCAGCTACACCTCGAAGCTGGTGGAAGATCAGCAGGCGAAAACCATTGCTGATGTGGTTGCCAACGATGCGGGCGTGCAGTTTGTTCAGGGTTACGGTAACAGCGCCGAAACCTTCCGTATTCGCGGCCTGAAGTTTGACGGCGATGACATGACCTTTGGTGGCCTGTCCGGCGTGCTGCCGCGTCAGGTTGTGGATGCCCAGATGGTCGATCGCATTGAAATTTTCAAAGGGGCAAACTCGCTGATGAACGGCGCGGCAAGCTCCGGCGTGGGCGGGATGATTAACCTTGAGCCAAAACATGCGGGCGACGTCCCGCAGGCGAAAGTGGGCGTGGACTACACCTCCGACTCACAGATTGGCACCACGCTCGATGCAGGCCGACGCTTTGGCGACAACGACCAGTTCGGCGCGCGCGTGAACCTGGTTCACCGGGAAGGGGAAACCGGCGTGCCGAACGACCGCCGCCGCACCACGCTGCTCTCCACCGGTCTGGATTACAAAGGCGACAATTTCCGCACTTCGCTGGATCTGGGCTATCAGAAGAAAACCTTCCACGGCAGCCCGACCAGCGTCAACATTTCCGCCGTGGACTTTGTGCCAGAGCCGCCGAAAAACGATCGTAACTTCTCGCAGAAATGGGCCTACAGTGACATTGAAAACGAGTTCGGGATGTGGCGCAGCGAGTACGACATCACTGACAACTGGACGGCCTATACCGGTCTCGGCGCGCAGCACGCGCACGAAGAGGGGATCTACAGCGCGCCGAAGCTGGTGGACAAGAGCGGTAAGGCCACGGTTAGCCGTCTTGATACCAACCGTATCAGCGATTCCGTCAGCGGTATGGCGGGGATACGCGGTCACTTCACTACCGGCTTTGTCTCGCACAAGGTCAACGTGGGGTATTCCGCGATGACCAAAAACGAAAAAATCGCCTGGAAAATGTCGGCGACGGCGGATAACCCAACCACCAACATTTACCACAACACCGGCGTCGCGATGCCGGACAGCTCCAATTTCAACGGCTCTGGCGGCAAATACAGCGATCCGCTGACCAGCGGGCGCACCCGCACTCAGGGCTGGCTGCTGAGCGATACCCTGGGCGTGCTGGATGACAAGCTGCTGTTTACCGCTGGTGCACGTCATCAGAAAGTGGTCATTCGCGGGTACAACAAAATTACCGGTGCGGAAAACGACGCGGACGGTTTTGACGGCAGCCGCTGGATGCCAACCTACGGTGTGGTTTATAAACCGTGGGAGGAAATTTCGCTCTACGCTAACCACACCGAAGCGCTGCAACCGGGTAAAACCGCGCCCAACACGGCCACCAACTACGGCCAGAGCACCGGTATCGTTCACTCTAAGCAGAATGAAGTGGGCGTGAAGGCGGACTTTGGCCGCGTGGGCGGCTCCCTGGCGCTGTTTGAGATCAAAATGCCGTCGGCGATCCTCGACGACAGCGGTCACTACGGCCTGGACGCTGAGCAGCGTAACCGTGGCGTAGAGCTGAACGTCTTCGGCGAGCCAATGCTCGGGATGCGTCTGAACGCCAGCGCCACCTGGCTGCAGGCCGAGCTGACCAAAACCAAAAACGGCGTGAATCAGGGCAACGATGCCATTGGTGTCCCGAACTTCTATGCCGTGCTGGGCGCAGAGTACGACATCAAACCGATTGAGGGCCTGACGGCTACCGCCCGCGTCAACCACTCCGGCACGCAGTATGCCGACCTCGCGAACAGCAAAAAGCTCGACAGCTATACCACGCTGGATCTGGGCATGCGCTATCGCTTCGCGGTGAACCACAATGAAAACCAGATGACGGTACGCGCGGGCATCGACAACGTGACCAACGAAAACTACTGGTCCAGCGTTGATGATTCCGGCACCTACATCACGCAGGGCGAACCGCGTATCTTTAAGGTCTCGGTTGGCTACGAGTTCTAAGCGTTCCACCTCGTTATCCGGGGCAAGGATGCCCCCATCCTTCCGTATCGTGTTATAAAATTGTAATAAAAGCTTCTTACACTGGCCTCCAGACCTTTACCTCTTGGCCAATGACAGGAAGCCGCTATGGGCAGACCCCTCAAATCCGTATTTAAAAAAGAACATCGCGACGATATCACTAACCGCAGCGCTAACCCGGTATTCTCCGAGGTTGCGGAGGTATTCCTCTCCCGCCGCCGTTTTTTACAGATGGGCGCCGTGGCGGGTGCTGCCGCTTCATTCCCTTTTCTGATCAAACCTGAAAGCGCCATTGCCGCAGTATCAAAGCCTTCTGCACTGGCAAAAGCGGTTTCCCTGGGCTTTACCAGCATCGACGTATCCACGGAAGATACGGTCAGGGTGCCGGAAGGCTATATCGCCCGTCCGTTTTATCGCTGGGGTGACCCGACGGGGATCAAGAACAACATGCCGGCGTTTAAACAGGATGCCAGCAACACCACCGACGAACAGGCCGTGCAGGCGGGCATGCACCACGACGGGATGGCGTGGTTTAGCCTGCCGCAAGGGAAACAAAACCCGGAACATGGCCTGCTGGCGCTGAATCATGAGTACATCGATAACGGGATGCTGTTTACCGACGGCACGGCCAACTGGAATCTCGACAAGGCCCGCAAGGGGCAGAACGCGATGGGCGTGTCGGTGGTGGAAGTGAAAAAATCGGGCAGCGACTGGCAGGTAGTTCGCCCGTCTTCGTATGCCCGCCGCATTACCGTCAATACGCCGATGCAGCTTACCGGCCCGGCGCGGCATCAGGACTTAATGAAAACCGCCGCTGACCCGCAGGGGGAACGCGTGCTGGGCACCATGCAAAACTGCGCCAACGGCCATACGCCGTGGGGCACCTATCTCACCTGCGAGGAGAACTGGTCGGATATTTTTGTCAAAAAAGCCGATCTTAATCCGCTGGAAAAACGCTACGGCATCAGCGACAGCGATGAATCCTACCGCTGGAACGAGGTGGATGACCGATTCAGCGTCGATAAAACCCCTAACGAACCCAACCGTTTCGGCTGGGTGGTGGAGATTGATCCCTACGATCCCACCTCCACGCCGCGCAAGCACACCGCTCTGGGCCGCTTCAAGCATGAAGGCGCCGCCGTCACGCTCGCCGCCGATAACCGCGTGGTGGTCTATATGGGGGACGACCAGAAGTTTGAGTACATCTATAAATTCGTCTCGGACAAAAAATACGATCCTGCAAACCGTAAAGCCAATATGCAGCTGCTGACGTCCGGCACGCTGTACGTTGCCCGGTTCAACGAGGAGGGGAGCGGCGACTGGCTGCCGCTGATCTTCGGGCAGAATGGCCTGGATAAAAGCAACGGTTTCGAAAGCCAGGGCGATCTGCTGATCAAAACCCGTCTGGCGGCCGACGTGGTGGGGGCGACGAAAATGGATCGTCCAGAGTGGATTGCGGTCGATCCGCACGCCAGCGGCAGCGTCTACTGTACGCTCACCAACAACAGCGATCGCGGGAAGGAGGGCAAGGCGCCGGTCGATGCCGCCAACCCGCGTGCCAACAACGTGTTTGGTCATATTATGCACTGGCACGAAGAGGGAGCCGATCCGGCCGCCGCTCGCTTTAAGTGGGATATTCTGGTGATGGCCGGGCGTACCGACAGCGACGATCCGAAGGCCAAAGGCTCCATGCAGGGTGCAGCATTCGGCAGCCCGGATGGCCTGTCGTTCGATCACCAGGGCGTGCTGTGGATCCAGACCGATGTCTCTTCCAGCACCATTAATAAGAAAGCGTACGAAGGGATGGGCAATAACCAGATGGTGGCTACCATTCCGGGCACCAATGAGTATCGCCGTTTCCTGACCGGCCCACGCGGGTGTGAAATCACCGGGATTGCGTTTACGCCGGACAACCGCACGCTGTTTATTAACATTCAGCATCCGGGAGAGGGCGGGGATGATATTACCGACCCGGCCAATCCGCGTGCTGTTTCCAACTGGCCAGACGCGAACCCGAACGGACGTCCGCGTTCGTCGACGGTGGTGATCACCAAAGCGGACGGTGGGATCATCGGTTCGTGACGTTTATCCGCCGGGTGCACGCAGTGGCCCGGCGTTAAACTTGCTACCACCAGCATGAAGTGTTAAAACGTGCCCCTTCTAAAAAAGAGACAGGGGTAGGACGTGAAAGACGCGTCATCCGCTTCAGGCAACGGTAGCGCTGAAGCTTCGTCGGAACAGAACCCGACGCTGCAACGTGGTTTGCAAAATCGACATATTCAGTTAATTGCCCTTGGCGGCGCGATCGGTACCGGGCTGTTCCTGGGTATCGGCCCCGCCATTCAGATGGCTGGCCCGGCGGTCCTGCTGGGGTACGGTATCGCCGGGGTTATCGCCTTCCTGATCATGCGCCAGCTCGGCGAGATGGTCGTCGAAGAGCCGGTGTCAGGCTCGTTCGCTCACTTTGCCTATAAATACTGGGGCCCGTTCGCAGGCTTCCTCTCCGGCTGGAACTACTGGGTGATGTTTGTGCTGGTGGGAATGGCCGAACTGACCGCCGCAGGCATCTATATGCAGTACTGGCTGCCCGAGGTGCCAACGTGGGTCTGGGCTGCGGCCTTCTTTATTATCATCAACGCCGTTAACCTCGTGAACGTGCGCCTGTATGGTGAAACCGAGTTCTGGTTCGCGCTGATCAAGGTGCTGGCGATTATCGGCATGATCGGCTTTGGCCTGTGGCTGCTGTTCTCCGGCCACGGCGGCGAGCGGGCCACTCTCGACAACCTCTGGCAGCACGGCGGCTTCCTGGCGACGGGCTGGAAGGGGCTGATCCTGTCGCTGGCGGTGATTATGTTCTCGTTCGGCGGGCTGGAGCTGATTGGGATCACCGCGGCCGAAGCGCGCGATCCGCATAAAAGCATTCCAAAAGCGGTTAACCAGGTGGTGTACCGTATTCTGCTGTTCTACATCGGCTCGCTGGTGGTACTGCTGGCGCTCTACCCGTGGGTGGAGGTGAAATCCGACAGCAGTCCGTTTGTGATGATTTTCCACGATCTGAACAGCAACGTGGTGGCGTCGGCGCTGAACTTCGTCATTCTGGTGGCGTCGCTGTCGGTCTATAACAGCGGGGTTTACTCCAACAGCCGCATGCTGTTTGGCCTTTCGGTGCAGGGGAATGCGCCTAAATTCCTCACCCGCGTCAGCCGCCGCGGCGTGCCGGTCAACTCTCTGCTGCTTTCCGGGGCCATTACGTCGCTGGTGGTGCTGATCAACTACCTGCTGCCGAAATCCGCCTTTGGTCTGTTGATGGCGCTGGTTGTCGCCACGCTGCTGCTGAACTGGATCATGATCTGCCTGGCGCACCTGCGTTTTCGCGCCGCGATGCGCCGCAAGGGGCGTGAGACGCAGTTTAAGGCGCTGCTCTATCCGGCAGGCAACTACATCTGTATTGCGTTCCTGGCGATGATCCTGGTGCTGATGTGCACCATCGACGACATGCGCCTGTCCGCCATGCTGCTGCCGGTGTGGGTGGTGTTCCTGTTTATCGCGTTTAAGCTCTCTCGAAGGTAAAAGCAAAACGGCAACCTGGTTGCCGTTTTTAATGTTTGCCCCCTCTCCCTGTGGGAGAGGGCCGGGGTGAGGGCACCAGACCGCACCAAACCCGACCGCATCCCGGCCGCATCTGCCTTCACGCCCGGTGGCGCTGCGCTTACCGGGCCTACAAAACACTGCTTCATCTTTATCGTGACCCCCCTCCCAAATCTTCTACGATCCACAGGATCTTTATTTTGTAATCGATTACTTTTTGTTTGAACTGTTTTGTAATCGATTACTTTTGAGGGTGAGGCTTATCATGGTGTCAACAACTGAAAGTAGTGGAAAAGCGATAGCACCGCACCGGCTGCTGGTGCCGCGTCTGTCGCTGATGATGTTTCTGCAGTTTTTTATCTGGGGAAGCTGGTCGGTCACGCTGGGTCTGGTGATGACCCAGCACAACATGTCGTTGCTGATTGGCGATGCGTTCTCCGCCGGGCCTATCGCCTCTATTCTGTCGCCGTTTCTGCTCGGCATGCTGGTGGATCGCTTCTTCGCTTCGCAAAAGGTGATGGCGGTGATGCATCTGGCCGGAGCAGCAATCCTCTGGTTTGTGCCGGGCGCGCTGATTGCTGAAAACGGTGTGCTGCTGATCGGCCTGCTGTTTGGTTATACGCTCTGCTATATGCCGACGCTGGCGCTGACCAACAATATCGCCTTTCACAGCCTGGCGAACGTGGATAAAACCTTCCCGGTGGTGCGCGTGTTTGGCACTATCGGCTGGATTGTGGCGGGCATTTTCATCGGCGTCACCGGCGTGGCGGCAAGCGTCACCATCTTCCAGGTGGCGGCAATCAGCTCCGTGCTGCTGGCTCTCTACAGCCTGACGCTACCGCACACGCCTGCTCCCGCGAAAGGGCTGCCGGTGCAGGTTCGCGATCTCTTCTGCGCGGATGCCTTTGCGCTGCTTAAAACCCGCCACTTTTTCGTCTTTTCCGTCTGCGCGATGCTGATCTCCGTCCCGCTGGGGACCTACTACGCCTACACCGCCTCGTATCTGGCGGATGCGGGTATTGCGGATGTCAGTACCGCCATGTCGTTCGGGCAGATGTCTGAGATCTTCTTCATGCTGGTCATTCCGCTGCTGTTCCGCCGCCTGGGCGTGAAAATCATGTTGCTGATCGGCATGCTGGCGTGGTTTGTGCGCTACGCCATGTTTGCGCTGGGCGTGAGTGAAGAGGGGCGCATCCTGCTCTATCTCGGCATTCTGTTGCACGGCGTCTGCTACGATTTCTTCTTTGTCGTCGGCTTTATCTATACCGACCGGGTCGCAGGCGAAAAGGTCAAAGGTCAGGCGCAGAGCATGATCGTGATGTTCACCTACGGCATCGGCATGCTGCTTGGCTCGCAGATATCCGGCGCGCTCTATAACCGCCTGGTGGCCGGGCAGGCCGTTCCGCAGGCGTGGGTCACGTTCTGGTGGATCCCGGCGGTGGCTGCCGCGGCGATCGCGCTGATTTTCCTTCTCACGTTTAAGTATGACGATGACAAGGCGTAATGTTCTGGAGGTGGTATGAGAACGATTAAGGGACCGGGTATTTTTCTGTCGCAATTTATTGGTGTGAATGCACCGTTCAACACGCTCGACGGGCTGGCGGGCTGGGCGGCAGCGATGGGCTATAAGGCGGTGCAGATCCCCTATAACCATCCGGCTATTTTTGATGTGCAGAAAGCGGCGGAAAGCCAGACCTATTGTGATGACCTCACCGGCACGCTGGCGGAGCACGGGCTGGTGATCAGCGAGCTGTCGACCCATCTGGAAGGCCAGCTTGTGGCGGTAAACCCGGTGTACAGTGACGCGTTTGACCACTTCGCCCCTGCAGCCGTACGCGGCAATGACGCCGCCCGGCAGGCATGGGCCACAGAAAAACTGAAACAGGCCGCTGTGGCCTCGGCGAGATTAGGCCTGAAGGCGCACGCCACCTTCTCCGGCTCGCTGGCATGGCCGTTTTTCTACCCGTGGCCGCCGCACAATGAGCAGCGTTTTCAGGCGGCGTTCCAGGAACTGGCAACCCGCTGGCGCCCGATTCTGGACGCCTTTGACGAGCAGGGCGTGAACGTCTGCTTTGAGCTGCATCCGGGGGAAGATCTGCACGATGGAGTGACCTTTGAGCGTTTTCTGGCGCTTGTTGATAACCACCCGCGCTGCAACATTCTCTACGACCCAAGCCATATGCTGCTCCAGCAGATGGACTACCTGACCTTTATCGACATCTACCATGCGCGTATTAAAGCGTTTCACGTGAAGGATGCCGAGTTTCGTCCCAACGGGCGCAGCGGCGTCTACGGTGGCTACCAGCCGTGGCTCAACCGGGCCGGGCGGTTCCGCTCACTGGGGGACGGGCAGATCGACTTCAAAGGCATCTTCAGCAAGCTGACCCAGTACGACTACGACGGCTGGGCGGTGCTGGAGTGGGAGTGCTGCCTGAAGGATGGCGATACCGGCGCGAGGGAAGGCAGCGAGTTTATCCGCCGTCACATCATTCCGGTCTCCGGGCGTGCGTTTGATGATTTTGCCGCAGGGGGTAACGATGATTAACGTCGGCATTATCGGCAGCGGGTTTATCGGCCCGGCGCATATCGAGGCGCTTCGGCGTCTCGGGTTTGTGCAGGTGGTGGCGCTTTGCGACGGTACGTTTGCCGAGGCGCAGGCAAAAGCGCGTCAGCTTAACGTGCCGCACGCCTTCGACAGCGTGGAGGCGTTGCTTGCACAACCGGATTTACACGTGGTGCACAACTGCACGCCAAACCATCTGCACGCGGAGATTAATCGCCAGATCCTGCGCGCGGGAAAGCACGTATTCTCCGAGAAGCCGCTGTGCATGACCCCGGACGAAGCGCGTGAGCTGGTAGCGCTGGCGGAGCAGGCAGGGGGGGTCCACGGCGTCAGCTTTGTCTATCGCCAGTTTGCCATGGTGCGCCAGGCCGCAAGCATGATGAGGGCGGGTAGCATCGGTCGGATCTTCGCCGCGCACGGCAGCTATTTGCAGGACTGGATGCTGCTGGAAACGGACTACAACTGGCGGGTGGATGCGGCCCTGGGCGGTGTGTCGCGCGCGGTGGCGGATATCGGTTCGCACTGGTGTGACACGGTGCAGTTTGTTACCGGGCGGCGCATCATCGAGGTGATGGCCGATTTATCCATCGTCTGGCCGACGCGCAAGGCAAACGTGGCAGGCAATCACACCTTCACTCATGACGAAAACGCGCAGTATGAAGACAAGCGGGTCACCACCGAAGACGTTGGCTCCGTCCTGTTCCGCTTTGACGACGGCAGCAAAGGCTGCTTTAGCGTTTCGCAGGTGAGCGCCGGGCGCAAAAACCGTCTGACGTTTGAAATCAACGGCAGCGAACGGTCGGTGGCATGGGATCAGGAGGTGCCGCAACAGCTGTGGATTGGCCACCGCGCACAGGCCAATCAGACGCTCAGTGACGATCCGGGTCTGATGAACCACGATGTGGCCGACAGCGCTCACTTCCCCGGCGGGCACATCGAAGGCTGGCCCGATGCGTTTAAAAACATGATGGCGCAGTTTTTCCGTGCCGTGCAGGCCGGCGTGATGCCCGAACGGCCCGAGTTTGCGACGTTCCACGACGGGGCGAACGTGATGTATATCATTGATGCCATTGTGAAAAGCCATCAGCAGCAGCGCTGGGTTCGTGTGCAAGCGTAACGCGTTGCCCGGTTCGCCGGGCAACGAATTTATGGTAGCCTGCATAAAACGTTAACCGCAGGAAGTGCCGTCGCTATGTCAATTCAGAAAATCGCTCAGCTTGCCGGAGTGTCCGTGGCAACGGTCTCGCGCGTGCTTAACAACAGCGATACCGTGAAGGCGAAAAACCGCGAGCGCGTCCTGCAGGCCATTAAAGAGAGCAATTACCAGCCCAACCTGCTGGCACGCCAGCTGCGCACCGCGCGCAGCTATATGATCCTGGTGATGGTCTCGAATATCGCCAACCCGTTCTGTGCCGAAGTGGTGAAGGGCATTGAAGAGGAAGCCGAGAAGAACGGCTACCGTATTTTGCTGTGCAATTCCGGGTCTGATATCGAACGCTCCCGCTCGGGGTTAAGCCTGCTGTCGGGCAAAATCGTCGACGGCATTATCACCATGGATGCCTTCTCAAAATTGCCTGAACTCGCCGCCCTGATCGGCTCCGCGCCGTGGGTGCAGTGCGCCGAATACGCCGATGCCGGAACGGTCTCCTGCGTGGGCATCAATGATGTGGACGCGTCACAGCATGCCATCAGCCAGCTTGCCGACGGCGGACGCAAACGTATCGCGATGATCAATCACGATCTCAGCTACAAATATGCCCGCCTGCGCGAACGCGGTTACAAAAGCGTGCTCCACCTGCGGGATCTGGATTATCAGGCGGTGGAATATGCCCGCGATCTCAGCTCCAGCGCGGGCATGGCGGCGATGCAAAATCTGCTGAAGGACAACCCGCCGGACGCGGTATTTGCCGTGTCCGATACCCTTGCGGCAGGGGCGCTGCGTGCCATACAGCAGGCGGGGCTGCGCGTGCCGGAGGATATCGCGGTGGTAGGGTTTGACGGTACGGAGCTGGCGGAGATGATCTCGCTGACCACCATTGAACAGCCTTCGCGGGATATCGGGCGCAAGGCAGTCGATCTGCTGTTGAATAAAATCGATAACCCGGATGCGCCCACGGAGAGGGTGATGCTGGACTGGCGCTTTATTTCCCGCGCCAGTACCTGATTATTGTGCGATGCCGCCCGCCAGGGATCGAATATCGTTCCCGGTGGGGGACTGATGAATACGCAGACCAAATTCATCCACCACGGCAAAAATATGGTCGAAGATGTCAGCCTGAATCTCTTCATATTCCGCCCAGACCACCGTGTTGGTGAAGGCATATATTTCAATCGGCAGACCATTTGCGTCAGGCGCCAGCTGGCGCACCATCAGCGTCATATCTTTACGAATACGCGGGTGGTTACGCAGATATTCATTCAGATAGGCGCGGAAGGTGCCGATATTGGTCATCTTGCGCAGGTTTAATACCGATTCCCCTTCACCGTTTTGCTGATTCCACAGGTTTATTTCCTCATGACGCGCGGCCAGATAAGGCTTCAGCAGTTTCGCCTGAATCAGCTTCTGCTGCTCCTGCTCGTCGAGAAAGTGAATGCTGGTGGTGTCGATATTCAGGCTGCGCTTAATGCGTCGCCCGCCGGAGGCAGACATGCCGCTCCAGTTGATGAACGCGTCGGAGACCAGCGCCCACGTCGGAATGGTGGTGATGGTGTTATCGAAGTTGCGGACTTTAACCGTGGTGAGACCAATGTCCGTCACCGTGCCGTTAGCGCCGTATTTCGGCATCTCCAGCCAGTCGCCGAGCTTGAGCATATCGTTAGCGGAGAGCTGAATACCGGCGACCAGCCCCAGAATGGGGTCTTTAAACACCAACATTAACACCGCCGCCATGGCCCCCAGGCCGCTTATCAGAATGGCGGGTGACTGGCCGATCAGCAGGGAGATGATTAAGATCCCCACCAGAATGGCGCTCACCAGCTTGATCCCCTGGAAGATCCCCTTCAACGGCAGCTGCGAGGCGGTCGCCATTTTCTGCGACAGATTAAAAATCACGTCCAGCAGAGAGAAGAATGAGAGCAGGGCATACACCATCACCCACAGCTTCGCGCAGGTGGTGAGCATTTCCGCTGCTTCGCTGCCTTTTTGCAGCCACAGTACCGCCTGAACGTTGACGATTATCCCCTGAAGGGTAAACGCCAGGCGGTGAAATAACTTGTTCTGCGTAATGATCTGCAACCACAAATGGCTGCTGGCCTGCGCACGTTTCTCAAAAGCGCGGAGCACCACTTTGTGCAGAATAAAATGAACAATGATGGCGGTAAGAAAAATAATACCAAAGATAATCACTAACGAGGTGGTGTGATTAATTTCAATCCCTAACTCTTCAACCTGAGCAATTAATTCCTGCATAACGTCTCCTGTATTGATGCAGCCCCATAATGGCGGCTGCGGATCTATTATGCAAATTCGCGGCTTATTTGGTGGCGTGGCAGGTTTTCACCACCGGCAGGCACAGACGATGGCGCATACGTAACGTTGCCAGCCCCAGCACGATCATCATGCCGGTTTCCACGGCGAGGAAGACGTTAATCGCCTGGGTGTAATCGCCGTGGTGGTTTTGCAGCGCGTGCAGCAGGATCGCACCAAAAATCGCCGGGCCAAGCCCCAGGGCGGCCTGCTGCAGCGTACTTAAAATCGCGCTGGCCGCCCCGGCATCGTCAGGCTGAATGTCGCGCATCCCGATGCGGTAGAAGCTGTTGACGATCAGCGCCTGCCCATAGCCAACCAGCCCGGTTGCCGGTGCCAGCGTCAGCGCCGTGTTGTCCATGCCCCAGAGACGGAAGGTGGCAATCAGCGCCAGCAGACCGATAATCTGAATCGCCAGCCCGGTCAGCAGAATCGAGCTGGTGCTGTAGCGGGCAATCAGACGCGGGGCAAACCATGCCGATATAAAGTAGGTCACCCCCAGGGCGATAAAACTGTTCCCCTACTGCCACGGTGCCATTCCCAGACCGGTTTGCATGGTCAGCGCCATACAGAACATAAACCCGGACCAGACGCTGAAAAAGAGCAGCGCAATCAGCACGCCAAAGCGGATGCTGCGAAGCTGCATCAGACGCGGCGGGATCAGCGGATGGGCATCCTCACGCTCTTTTTTACGGGCATTTAAGACCATCAAATACCCCATCGGGATAATCGCCATCAGTGCGGCCTTCAGCGGCCAGGACCAGTGCCACTGCGGGCCGAGGGCCATCGGAAACAGCAGGCAGCAGAGAATGACGGCCAGCAGGACGGTGCCTGTCCAGTCAATGCGCGACGGGGTTTCGCGACGGGTTTCCGGCACATAGCGACGGCTCAAGCCTAGAACCACCAGACAGATGGGCACGTTGATAAAGAAGGCGTTACGCCAGCCCAGCCCGGCGATATCCGCCGACACCAGCCAGCCGCCGCCCATCTGCCCGACGATAAACGCAATGCCGCCGATACCGCCAAACAGGCTGATCGCTTTCGCATGGGCCGTGCCTTTTAGCGTCACGTGCAGCGTGGCGAGGATTTGCGGCACGATCAGCGCCGCTCCTGCGCCCTGAATGATGCGCGCGGCAAGCAGTTGCTCAATGGTTCCCGCCATTCCGCACAGCAGCGACGCCAGGCCAAAACTTGCCACGCCCCACATAAACAGACGACGGCGCCCGAGGTTATCCCCGAGCTTGCTGCCAAGGGCAAGGCAGACGGCGAAGGCCACGCCGTAGAGCGCGACAATCAGCTCCAGTTCGGTGGCGGTGGCGTGCAAGGAGTGGGTGATAGCGTCCAGCGCCACGTTGGTGATCGAGGTATCAATCAGCGGCAGCATCTGGCCGGTTAACAGCAATATCAGGCCTGCGCGACCCGGTGAAACAACTGACGTATTCATGGTAACTCCATTGCGTCATTCAACAGATGGTCGTAGCATCAACGATCTGATAAACGGGTACCAGTTCTTGCTTATACTGGTACTGGCACTACCATGCAGGGGGAGTTATGGCGCTGATGTCTGAACCTGTTGTCTCACTCAAGGACGACACGCGAAAACAGCTGGGGGCATTTTTACGCGCCCGGCGTGAGAGCCTTGATCCACAGCGTCTTGGATTGCCGCGCAGCGGCCGCCGCCGCACGCCGGGGCTGCGCCGTGAAGAGGTGGCTTTGCTGGCTGACGTGGGCGTGACCTGGTATACGTGGCTGGAGCAGGGCAGAGATGTTAATCCCTCCAGCACCGTGATGGCGGCAGTGGCAAAAGCGCTGCAATGCACCCCGACCGAGACGCGCCACCTTTTTGTGCTGGCCGGATTGCCGCCGGGCGAAGCGCCTCAGGCGACGGGCTGCGAGGGGATCAGCGAGGGCACGCGTCGCCTGCTTGATACCCTCATGCCGAAACCCGCCAGCATCCAGAAACCCAACTTCGATATCGTGGCGTGGAACGACAGCTTCGGGCACTTAATGGGCGTCGATTTCAATGCGATCCCGCCGGAAGATCGCAACTGTATTTATCTTTTCCTCACCCATCCCGCATGGCGTGCGCGGCTTGGCAAGCGTGACGACGTGCTGCCGATCTTTGTCTCCTATTTCCGCGCGGCGATGGCCGAGCACCGGGGCGATCCGCTGTGGGAAGCGAAACTGGCGCGTTTCTTTGCGGTGTCTGAAGAATTTAAAACCCTGTGGCATCAGCGCAACGACGTGCGCGGAGTGGAGAACCAGCTCAAGCTGTTTACCCATCCTGAGCTGGGCGAGTTTACCCTGCAGCAGATGTACTGGTACTCTGCACCGCGTAATGGATCGCGGCTACTGGTCTATCTGCCGGTGGATGACGCGGGGGAGAGGGCGATGGAATGGCTGGCGGAGCAGGCAAAATGAAGGTAACCCGAAAACAGGAGCGGCTTTTGCGCCGCGCGCTCAACGAGTGGCAGCAGGAAGGCACATTAAGCGCTGACGAGCATCAGCGTCTGGCGGGCACCTTGACACGCGTCACCATGGACTGGCAGCGGCTCAGCCGCTATGCCTTCTGGACGGCGCTGGCCTGCGTGATCATTGCTATCGGCAGCCTGTTCTCCGACAGTGAACTGATGGCGCGCATTATTGCATTCTTCTCTTTCTCCTCCATCGCCCGCATCGGGCTGCCTGCGCTGGTTGCCGTGCTGTTTTATCTGTGGGGCTTCAGCCGACAGCGTCGGGAAACCCAGTGGCATTACAGCACTGAAGCCATGCTTTTTCTCGGCGTGCTCTTTACCGCCATCGCGCTCTGGCAACTCGGGGAGCGTCTGGATAACGGCAGCGGCCATATCGCACCGCTGTTCCTGGCGGGATGTGCGGTTTACGGGCTGGTGGGCTTCTTTGGTCGCTCTGGCCTGGTGTGGCTGTTTTTCCTGCTCTCACTCGGTAACTGGTTTGGTGCGGAGACGGGCTATATGTCCGGCTGGGGCGCCTACTGGCTGGGAATGAACTACCCGGTACGCTTTATCTTCTTCGGCGGTGCGCTGCTGGCACTGTGCTGGCTGCTGCGCGGAAGGCTGCAGGCGCGCCATCTATACACGACCAGCAAAGCGATGGGGCTCACGTATCTGTTTGTCGCCCTGTGGATCATGTCGATTTTCGGCAACTACGATATCGATAACTGGTATGGCGTTACGCAGGCTTCGCTGCTGCCGTGGGCGCTGCTGTTCGCCGTGGCGGCGGTGCTCTGCATTTACATCAGCCTTAAAACCGACGACGGCATGCTGCGCGGTTTTGGCCTGACCTTCCTCGCCATTAACCTCTACACCCGCTACTTCGAATACTTCTGGGACGGGATGAACAAAGTGGTGTTCTTCCTGCTCCTCGCGGCGTCGCTGGCGGTGATTGGGCGCTATGCAGAACGAATCTGGCACGCGGGTAACCCGGCCAGGTAAGTTTTTTGCGAGAAGGATTCAGGGAATCGACGTGGACTCGGTTGATCCTGGCGCAAACGTGTAAGGTAAATCACGAAAGGTGAGGTTAGCCTTTAATGCAAATTGCCTTATATGTTAATGTCGTCATAAACTGCGTACTCATCCAACGGCATTGAGTGAGCCTGATAACAAGCCATTGCCACATGGCTTGTTTGAAATAAGAACAGTTGGGTTGCTCCATAGTCGGGGAATTATGTCTACTAACAGGAGATGTTAGATGAGCAAGAAGATTATTAACTGGGACGAATTAAGAGCAGAGTTATTAAGTGATTCAAAGGTACAAGCATCTTTTGATGCGGAAGAGCGTAAAGCGCGTCTGCGTGACATGCTGGCGCAATGGCGAAACCAGGCCGGACTGACGCGTGCGCAGGTGGCTGAAAGAATGGGGGTTAGCGCGCCAACGGTTTCCCGAATGGAAGCAAATATCACACGTGCCAGTCTGGATACCTTAACGCGTTATGCGTTGGTGTGTGGGGTAAAGCATCCGCAGATCACGTTGTATTAATCATTGTTCAACCTGTTGAATCTGCGTCATTTAGATGCGTTGTAAAGTGGACTATACTTACGCGATGAGAAACCACCGATGTCGCCACTGATGATTGAGTCAGCAGATTTTAGCCAAAAACTCGGGCTTATCTCCCGAAATGTCGAACATACAGAAGCATTCCTGGCGCGGGGCACGGTGGATTTTCAGTTGCCGGGGTATTTGCTGCCTGCAGGATACCGGCTCCTGAAATCGCGTTATAGCGATGAATACCGTCTCGTCACTACCGACGACGGCAAACCTTATACGGCATATGCCGTGAAGCTGGCGTTCCATAAAGAGATCACCTTTCCTCACGGTGCCGCAACGCAAGTTATGGTCTGGCGTACGCCCCGCGCTGTCCATCAACGCGTGATAAGCGGATTACCACAATTGTTTTTTCAGTGGGTGCTAAGCGAATACGACATTGTAGTGTCAGACAGCGAGCAAACCGGAGACGGTCAACGGTTCTGGTTACGCATGATCGACTGGGCATTTACCATGAATTATCGCATTAGCGTGGCGGACGGCACGGAAGGCGAAGAGTGGAGACTCACGCCAGTAAATTCATACGCGGAACTGGAAGAGCGCTGGATCGCCTTTGCGTGGGGGGACGATCGTGACGTTCATCCGCACCGCAGATTGGTGATCAGTAAGGTGTAAAGGGCCGCAGCGAGCGGCCCGTATGTATTAGCACTCAGTCACAATCGTGCTCAGCGGCAGGCGAGATTTTGGCAGCGTGGCGTTGAAATCTTCCACGCTGTGATGCCCAACCGGCACCACCACCAGGCTGGTGAAACCTTTCTCTTTCAGGCCGAACTCTTCGTCGAGGATCGCGGCGTCGAAGCCTTCAATCGGTACCGCATCCAGGCCCAGCGCAGCCACGCCCAGCAGGAAGTTACCCACGTTCAGATAAACCTGTTTCGCCATCCACTGGTCGTCATCTTTCAGATCCACACGGTGCATGTCAGCGAAGTAGGTACGACCTTTATGGTTCGCCGCTTTGGCTTCTGGCGTGTTGAAACGGCCATCGGCCTCTTCCTGATCCACCACGCGTTCCAGCCAGGCATCATCCATCGCGGTTTTCGCGCAGAACACCACCACGTGAGAAGCGTCCAGCATTTTGCGCTCGTTGAAGACGTAAGTGCCTGCGGCAGATTTCGCCACGCGAGCTTTACCTTCCTCGGTGCTGGCGACAATGAAGTGCCACGGCTGAGAGTTGGTGCTGGACGGGCTGTATTGCAGCAGGGTTTTGATCTTTTCCGCTTCGTCTGCGGTCAGTTTTTTAGCGGGGTCGAACGCCTTGGTGGAGTGGCGTTTCAGGGCGACAGAAATAATATCCATAACAACTCCTGGTAATGAAATTCGCCCGCACGCGGGCGCGAAAGGAGAGCAGATTACAGCGAGACGCGGAAAAAGATAAGTGCGATTCGAGCGCTTATACTGTTCGTCTCAGACGAACAATCAAACCGGTCTGATCCACTTCTGGTCTTTTTTCGGCAGCTTATCCACCACCAGATTCCACGAGTCATTGATGAGATCGGTCACCAGCTCTGGCGTAACGTCGTCGGTACCGTAGAGGGAAATCCAGTGTTTTTTATTGAGGTGATAGCCCGGTTCCACTCCACGATAAATCTGCTGGTTTAACAGCGATTTTTCCGGGTCTGACTTCAGGCTGACGTGGGGCCGTCCATGTACGGTGCCCATCAGCATAAAAATTTTTCCGCCTATCTTAAACACATCGTATTCCGGCCCAAACGGCCAGCAGTGTTCGGTGAAAGGCAGCTCCAGCGCCACGCGTTTGGCGTGCTCCTGCAGGGATTTACTGTCCATCGCTCTCTTCCTGGGCAAGCCCGCGCCACATAACCTCAAACCCGAGCGCTTTAAAATCGACGGCGCGAGAAGGATCGCGGGTGGCAAATTCCATTGTGGATTCGGCAAGCGATAAGAAAAGCGCATCGCCAAAGGTTTTAAACTCATCGGACATAAACACCTGGCGCACCGAGCGGCGGCAGAGTTCATGCAGCTCCGGGAACATCTCTTTCACCGCCAGTTCCGTTTCGGCGCTCAGCTTTTCACTCACGCCTATCTGGCGGATTGCCGCATGCGCCACGGGGTTACGAATCCCCCACTCCACATAGCTGTTCCAGATGTTTCGCGTATGCTCTTTCGGTGTGGTAAGGCTGCGGTCCAGATTAGAGAGCATTGACTGACAGAGGTCCTGCTTGAGGTGCAGGTAGAGGGCATTCAGCAGATCGTCTTTGGTAGCAAAGTAGCGGAACAGGGTACCTTCGGCGACGCCCGCTTTACGGGCAATTAACGCCGTTGAGGCGGCAATACCTGACTGCGCAAATGCCGCGGTTGCGGCGTCCAGTAAGGCCTGTTTTTTATCTTCACTCTTCGGACGTGCCACTAAATTTTTCCTCCTGTCAATTGTAAAAACCCTGATTGAAACACGTGCTTTGACCCGCTGCAACGCGGAATGTCAAAGATCGAAAACGTCTTGACGACTTTATCATCATATCTATAATGAGTGCTTACTCACTCATAATCAAGTTCAGCCCGCGCAAACCATCGGATGGGGCGCGTTTTCGGGTCAGGATATGAAAAAGTCCCTCTTCATCTGCGTGGTGTTTGTCATGATTATTGCTTCAGCCGCGAGTTTACCGTTTGTTCTGAATGCCGGATTTGGCCAGCCACCGCAGGGTGCGCAGCTCACGGAAGTGGAGGCCTCGCCGCAGTATCGCGACGGCAAATTCCACAATTCGTTGCCCACGCCAGGCTATAACGGCGACAAAAATATGCTGGTGGCGATGTGGGAGTTCCTGACCAAAAAGACTGAAAACGCCCGTCCTGCACAGCCGCTGCCGCTGGTAAAAACCGATCTCGCAAGCCTGCCGCGGGAGCAGGAAACGCTGGTGTGGCTCGGTCACTCCTCCTGGTATATGCAGCTGGCGGGGAAACGGATGCTTATCGACCCCGTTCTTGGAAATTACGCCGCACCGTTTTCATTCCTCAACGAAGCCTTCGCCGGGGAATATCCCTGGCAGGCGAGCAGCATGCCGGAGATCGACCTGCTGATCATTTCGCACGATCACTACGATCACCTGGATTACGCCACCATCACGGCGCTGCTGCCGAAGGTGAAACGCGTGGTCACTCCGCTGGGCGTGGGATCGCACCTGCGTTACTAGGGAATGAAGCCGGAGATTATTGAAGAGCGCGACTGGAACCAGTCGGTGCGCATCAGCGAGGCGCTGACGGTGCATGTGCTGCCCGCGCGTCACTTCTCCGGGCGCGGCATCAAGCGCAATCAAACCCTGTGGGGCAGTTTTATGTTCGTTACGCCCGAACAGAAGATTTATTACAGCGGCGATTCAGGTTACGGGCCGCATTTTAAGGCCATCGGCGAGCAGTTTGGCGAAGTGGATTTAGCCATTATGGAAAACGGTCAGTACGACCAGGACTGGAAGTACATCCATATGCTCCCGGAAGAGACGGCGCAGGCCTCGGTGGATCTGAACGCGAAAGCCGTGGTGCCGGGACATAACGGGCGCTTCGTGCTGGCGAAACATACCTGGAACGATCCGCTGATCCAACTGGCAAAAGCCAGCAAGGACAAAAATTATCGGCTGTTGACACCCGCGCTGGGCGAGCCTGTCCGGGTGAGTGATCCCACGCAAACATTTCGTGAGTGGTGGGAATAATGATCAATCAGGAAGCTGAAGGGGAGAGCAGTATGACCATTTCCGCTCAAGTCATCGACACTATCGTCGAGTGGATCGACGATAACCTGCACCAGCCATTACGTATCGAAGAGATTGCCCGCCATGCGGGTTACTCGAAATGGCACCTGCAGCGGCTGTTTATGCAATACAAAGGGGAGAGTCTGGGGCGCTATATCCGTGAACGCAAGCTGCTGCTGGCGGCGCGGGATCTGCGCGAATCAGACGCCCGGGTGTACGACATCTGCCTGCGTTACGGGTTTGACTCGCAGCAGACCTTCACCCGCATCTTCACCCGCACGTTCAACCAGCCGCCTGGGGCGTATCGTAAAGAGAACCACAGCAGGGCACACTGATCTGTTTTGCCCGGTGGCGGTTTCGCCTGACCGGGCCTGCATCACGCTTACGACGTCAGAGAAAACCAGCGGCGCCAGACGAAACGCAGCACGAAGAATTCGATGGCGCCGAGCAGTAAGAACCACACGCAGAACAGAATGGTGTAGAGCTGGTTAAGGTCGACCATGTGGAAGGTCTGAACCAGCTTCTGCGCCAGCACCAGCCCGAGAGAGGGTGCCGGTAGCAGCAGGCACGAAAGCAGGGCCAGCAATAAAATGCCGCCCGCAGTGAGCAGCGATTCTAACGGGTGTTTCATCGTAATGTTAATCGTCAGTTAAAAATGTCATTGTCCGGCATCCCGGAACGTAAAGCAATATAAACCCACCCACCCGGTTTCACTGAAATAATCACCGCTTATCAGCTTCTTATTCGTAAAATAAAAATAAATCCTCACGCGCGATTAAAAGAATATCGCGTTATGTCAATTAATGTCTGGATTACGAAAATAATTTTACAAAGGAATAGGTGCTATATCCAATTAACGTTGCAATAACAATGGCTGCGATAATGTATAACGCCAGACGGCGTCCGCGATAAATACCAAACATGGTTCCTCCTCGTTTAAAGTTGGTTTAGAAATATTTTGTAAAAATTGGCTCATCGAAATAGTTTTATGCAGTTTTGAATAACCGAGAAGTCATTATATTGCGGTAGATCAATTTTACTCGCAAGACTTTAAAATGAATTTATTTTAGCCCGAAAGGAATTCAGGCTTCAGTTCACCGGCTATTGAAGGAAAAATACGATGACCGAAAAAAAATTGTCCCCGAACGTGCCGCCTTCCGGCGGGCTGGCATACCAGCAGACCGTAGAGCAGGTGCTTGCGCACACCCAGAGCCAGGCCAGGGGTCTGGAGCGTGCAGAGGCGCAGGCGCGTTTGCAAAAACATGGCCCGAATGCGCTGCCGGAGAAAAAAGGTAAACCCGCCTGGCTGCGTTTTTTAGCCCATTTTAATGATGTTCTGATTTATGTCCTGCTGGCCGCAGCCGTATTAACGGCAATAATGGGCCACTGGGTTGATACGCTGGTTATTTTAGGCGTGGCGGTGATCAATGCGTTAATTGGTCATATTCAGGAAAGCAACGCGGAAAAATCGTTGAAGAGTATTCGTAATATGCTCTCCAGCGAGGCGCGCGTTATTCGCGATGGCAACCATGAAACAATACCCACAACTGAAATAGTTCCGGGCGATATTATTGTTTTACGTGCGGGGGATCGTATTCCCGCAGATATGCGCTTAATCGAAGCACATAATTTACGCGTGGAAGAGGCGATTCTCACCGGCGAATCAACGGTGGTAGATAAACACACCAACCCGCTGAACGGTGAACTGCCGCTGGGCGATCGCACTAACCTGGTCTTCTCGGGCACCACCGTGAGTGCGGGTGGGGGGATCGGCGTGGTGATTGCCACCGGGCAGGAGACCGAGCTTGGCCACATCAACCAGATGATGGACGGGATTGAAAAACACCGCACGCCGCTGCTGGTACAGATGGACAAGCTGGGCAAGGCTATCTTCGCCATTATTCTGGCGATGATGGCGGCGCTGTTTATCTTCAGCCTGGTGTTCCGCGAGATCCCAATGGGCGAGCTGCTGCTCTCGCTGATTAGCCTGGCGGTGGCGTCCGTACCGGAAGGTCTGCCGGCGATTATCTCCATTATCCTCTCGCTGGGTGTACAGGCGATGGCGCGCAAGCGGGCGATTATCCGCAAGCTGCCAACGGTTGAAACCCTGGGGGCGATGACCGTGGTCTGCTCGGATAAAACCGGCACCCTGACCATGAACGAAATGACTGTGAAGGCCATCATCACCGCTGACGCCTGCTACCGCGTGGACGGCAACAGCTACGAGCCGGTGGGCAACATTTACCTGGAAGGCAGCGACGAACCGATGCAGATCCAGCCGGACACCGTGCTGGAGCAGTACCTGCGCACCATCGACCTGTGCAATGACAGCCAGCTGATTCAGGACGAGCGCGGCCTGTGGGGCATCACCGGTGGGCCGACCGAAGGCGCGCTGAAGGTGCTGGCGGCGAAAGCCCACCTCGCGCCGGTGATGACCACGCTGATTAACAAAATCCCGTTCGACTCGCAGTACAAGTACATGAGCACCCACTACCAGATTGGCAGTGAGGAGCAGATCCTGATCACCGGCGCGCCGGATGTGATTTTCGCCCTCTGCGCACAGCAGCAGACCCGCAACGGTGCGCAGGCGTTTGACCGTGCGTACTGGGAAAGCGAGATGGAGCGCTATGCGCGCCAGGGGCTGCGTATGGTGGCCGCGGCGTTCAAACCGGCAAACGGCGAGCAGGCGCTGACGCATGACGATCTCAGCCACGGTCTGATCTTCCTCGGTATCGCCGGGATGATGGATCCACCGCGCCCGGAAGCCATTGACGCCATTAACGCCTGCCAGCAGGCGGGGATCCGCGTGAAGATGATCACCGGCGATCACCCGCAGACGGCAATGAGCATTGGCCAGATGCTGGGGATCACCAACAGCGAGCAGGCGGTGACCGGCTACCAGCTGGAGAAGATGGATGACACCGAGCTGGCGGACGCGGCGGTGAAGTATGACATCTTCGCCCGTACCAGCCCGGAGCATAAGCTGCGCCTGGTGAAAGCGCTGCAGGACAAAGGCGAGATCGTCGGCATGACCGGCGACGGCGTGAACGATGCCCCGGCGCTGCGTCAGGCGGACGTGGGTATTGCGATGGGCATCAAAGGCACGGAAGTGACCAAAGAGGCGGCGGACATGGTCCTGACGGACGATAACTTCGCCACCATTGCCAGCGCGGTAAAAGAGGGGCGTCGTGTCTACGACAACCTGAAGAAAACCATTCTGTTCATCATGCCAACTAACCTGGCGCAGGGGCTGTTGATTGTGATTGCGCTGCTGGCGGGGAACATCATTCCGCTCACGCCGGTACTGATTCTGTGGATGAACATGGCAACCTCCGCCACGCTCTCCTTCGGCCTGGCGTTTGAAGCCGCCGAGCGCAACATCATGCGCCGTCCACCGCGTCAGACCGGGCAGCACGTGATGGACGCGTACGCCGTGTGGAGCGTGGCCTTTGTGGGCACCATGATTGCCATCGCCACCTTTGCGCTCGAAGCCCTGCTGGCCCCGCGCGGTCACAGCGCGGAGTTCATCCGCACCGTGCTGCTGCAGATGCTGGTCTGCGCCCAGTGGGTGTACATGATTAACTGCCGCAACACCGAAGGGTTCTCCCTGAACCGCGGCCTGCTGGCAAACAAAGGGATCTGGCTGGTTACCGGCGTGCTGTTCCTGCTTCAGGCGGCCATCATCTACCTGCCGTTTATGCAGATGCTGTTCGGGACGGAAGCGCTGCCGCTGCGCTACTGGTTCGTAACGCTTGCGGTAGCGGGCGTGATGTTCTTCGTCGTCGAAATCGAGAAGCGACTCACCCGCAGGTTCCGTAAGGCTGCATAACCTTTTGCCCTCCCCCTAACCCTCTCCCACAGGGAGAGGGGACCCTGACCTCCCTCTCCCGGTGGGAGAGGGCCGGGGTGAGGGCAACAACCCTGAGGTACTCCCATGAAATTCCCACTCCTGTTCGCACTGCTCACCTTCACCCTGCCACCTGTCTTTGCCGCCGCCATTCCTGTTCGCGTTGCCACCGTGGAACAAACTACCCACGCTGCTGAACGCCAGATCCCGGGCCGCATCGAGGCGATTCACACCGTTGAGTTGCGCGCACGCACGGAAGGCGTGATAACCAAAATCAACTTCCGCGACGGGCAATATGTGAAAAAAGGCGACGTGCTGTTCGAACTGGATGATGCCGAGCCGCGTGCTGCCGTGCGTCTGGCTCAGGCCGAGGTGACGAGCGCCGAAGCCACGCTGCGGCAGGCGCAGCAGCAGCTCTCCCGTTTTGAAAGCCTGGGCAACAACAACGCCATCAGCCGCCACGATGTGGATAACGCCCGTATGCAGCGCGATGTTGCCCGCGCTGCGCTGGAACAGGCGAAAGCCCGGCTGGAAACCCGCAACGTGACGCTGGGGTACACGCGCATCACATCACCGATTGCCGGGCGCGTGGGGCACAGCAACTTCCACGTCGGCAGCCTGGTCAACCCCGCAAGCGGCGTACTGGTGGATGTGGTGCAGCTGGATCCGATCCGCATCGCTTTTGCGCTGGAAGAGGGCGCCTTTGCCGCTAAAGTCGGCAAGCATACCGATCTCCGCGCCATGAAGCAGGCCTGGCAGGCGTTAATTGACAGCAACGGCCAGCGCATCGTCGGCGAGCTGACGTCGGTGGACAACCGCATCGACCCGCGCACCGCCAGCGTGATGCTGCGCGCCGAATTCGCCAATCCACGCCATCAGCTGCTGCCCGGCGGCAATGTGAATGTTTTTCTGTGGCCCGCCAGCGCAACGCCGGTTATGATGCTGCCCGCCGCTGCCGTACAGCAGAATGACGACGGTTTCTTCGCCTGGGTGGTCAACGCCGACGGCAAGGCGGAAAAACGTCCGCTGACGGTCGCCGGACAGATCGGGCAGCAGTTCCAGATCGCCTCTGGCGTACAGCCTGGTGAGCGAGCGATCGCTGACGGCGTGCAGCGTGTTCAGCCCGGCGCTGCCGTCCAGATACTGAATTAAGGAGCCATCATGCTGACGTTTTTCATCAAACGCCCGCGCTTTGCGATGGTGATTGCGCTGGTCATTACCCTGTTGGGGGCTATCGCGCTGAAGCTGATCCCGGTGGAGCAGTATCCGCAGATCACGCCGCCGGTCGTGAATGTGTCAGCGTCATGGCCGGGGGCCAGCGCGGCTGACGTGGCCGAGGCCATCGCCACGCCGCTGGAGACCCAGCTTAACGGCGTGGACCACATGCTGTATATGGAGTCCACCAGTTCGGATGAAGGCATCTACAGCCTGAACATCACGTTTGCTGCCGGGACAGACCCGGATCTGGCCGCCATCGACGTGCAAAACCGCGTGTCGCAGGCCACGGCACAGCTACCGGCCGAGGCACAGCAAAACGGCGTGCAGGTGCGCAAGCGCGCCACCAACCTGATGATGGGGGTAAGTCTTTACTCACCGGAAAACACCCACATGCCGCTGTTTGTCAGCAACTACGCCAGCACTCAGGTGCGCGAGGCGCTGTCCCGTTTGCCCGGCGTCGGGCAGGTGCAGATGTTTGGCGCGCGCGACTACAGCATGCGCATCTGGCTGCGGCCCGATCGCATGAACGCGCTCAACGTCACCACCGATGACGTGGCGCAGGCGCTGCGCGAGCAGAACGTGCAGGGCGCGGCAGGCCAGGTCGGTACACCACCGGTCTTTAACGGCCAGCAGCAGACCCTGACCATCAACGGGCTGGGGCGCTTAAACCAGGCAGAAGAGTTTGCCAACATCATCATCCGCGCGGGCGAGATGGGGCAACTGGTACGCCTGCAGGACGTTGCCACCATCGAACTTGGCTCGCGCAGCTACAGCTCCGGCGCGCAGTTGAACGGACATGACTCCGCCTACCTTGGTATTTACCCCACTCCGTCTGCTAACGCCCTGCGCGTCGCCGGGGCGGTGCGTGCTGAGCTGGAGCGTCTCTCGACGCGCTTCCCGGACGACCTGGTTTATGAGGTGAAATTCGACACCACCACCTTCGTGGCTGCCACCATTAAAGAGATTGGCGTCTCCCTGGCGCTGACGATGCTGGCGGTTGTGGTGGTCGTTTCCCTGTTCCTGCAGAGCTGGCGCGCCACGCTGATTGTCGCCCTTGCCATTCCGGTGTCGCTGGTGGGCACCTTTGCGGTGCTTTACACGCTTGGCTATTCCGCCAACACGCTCAGCCTGTTCGCCATTATTCTGGCGCTGACCATGGTGGTGGATGACGCCATCGTGGTGGTGGAGAGCGTCGAAACGCTGATGGCGGAAGGGCAGAGCCGGACGGCGGCGACAGCGCTGGCGCTGCGCCAGATTGCCAGGCCGGTGATCGCGACGACGCTGGTGCTGCTGGCGGTATTCGTGCCGGTGGCGTTGCTGCCGGGGATTGTCGGCGAACTGTACCGCCAGTTTGCGGT